>NZ_JAILFV010000092.1 GCF_024697385.1 Anaerovibrio sp. | reverse complement strand
AAAGGCCAAAAGGGAAGAAAATGTGGCCCGTGGTCATGAGCTTCTGGAAAAGGAAGCCAAAAAGCTGGGCTATGAGCCAAAGAATATTCTCAGGGAGGAATGGCTCAACATTGTCTGCCTGAGGTTCAATATCAACAGCTCTGAAGATTTGCTGGCTGCCATCGGCTATGGTGGTGTCACCGTAAGCGGTGTTATTGCCAAGCTTATTGAGCTTCATAAGAAGGAAGTGAAGGACCAGACACCACCGGATGTATCCCAGATGTTGGAGCGTCTGAAGCGTCCTCATGGCACAGCCAGAAAACCAAAGGCCAGTCATGGTATATTGGTGGAAGGCGAAGGTGGCATGCTGGTGCGCCTGGCAAAATGCTGTAATCCTATCCCGGGAGATCCTATTACCGGCTTTATTACCAAGGGGCGTGGTGTATCTGTGCACAGGGCGGACTGCCCAAATGTGGATATTACATCCGGGGATGCCTCAAGGGTTATTGCGGTGGACTGGGATGTGGGCCTTGACAAGGACTATACTGTAGAGATCGAAATCCATTGTAACGATTCTGCAGGAATTTTGGCTGGCATTTTGGCAGTGCCGGCTGAGATGAAGATAAATGTCAATTCGGTAAATGCCCGTAGCAACCGGACCAACAAAACATCTATTGTGGTTTTGGGTATTCAGGTAAATGCCGCCGCGCAGGTCAATCAGATAATGACCAAGATAAGGCGGCTTAAGGATGTCTACAGTGTCAGCAGGGCCATGACCAACAATGCTGACAAACGCAACGACTGATGGAGGATGTTGATTCAGATGGAGTTTTCTGTAACTGGTTTTGAGGTGGGGCCTATAGCGGCCAATTGTTATATCCTCAAGGATAATAATTCCCGGGAGGGAATAGTGATAGACCCGGGTGGTAATCCTGATACAATCCTGGCCTCCATTAAGGATCAGGATGTGGAGGTCAAGCTGATAGCCCTTACCCATGGGCATTTTGACCATATCGGGGGAGTAAAGGAGCTGAAAAAGTCCTTGAAGGTACCTGTGGCCATTCATGCTGCAGACGGTGATATGCTTACAGATGGCAAGAAAAATCTTTCAGCATTTATGGGAGTGGCGAAGGAAATGGATGCGGCAGATATCCTGCTGCAGGACGGGGATAATATTTCCTTTGGCAGCTGCAATTTGCAGGTCATCGCTACTCCGGGCCACACCAAGGGCGGTGTGTGCTTCTATGGTGGGGGCGCCCTTTTCAGTGGTGATACCTTATTTGCCGGATCCATTGGCCGTACTGATTTCCCGGATGGAAGCCTGGACGACATACTGGATTCCATCCGCAATAAGCTGTCAAAGGTCTCCGACGCTACAAAGGTTTTTCCGGGGCATGGTCCGGCATCTGTCATGGGTGTGGAGCGGGAATCCAATCCATTTTTCTGAGATATGCAACCTGCCCGGGGATATACCGGTGTCCAATTTTGTCGGTGAAATTTAAATTATGACAGCAAAAAAGGCATGAGGAAGTTGAAAAAAACTTCTTCATGCCTTTTAGCTTGTGAGTTTGATGCGCAAATAGGGCCCGGGGCAGCATCAATTTGCCAGCAGTCTGAGCCCTATAATACCGGCAACAATCATGACAACACATAGGCCGTGGAGAGCCGTTACCGGCTCATGCAATACCAGAAGCCCAAACAAAAAGGTCCCGACAGTACCGATGCCGGTCCATATGGCGTAGGAGCTGCTGAGGGGAAGCTCCCGCAGGGCCAAGGACAACAGCCCAAAGCTTAAAATCATTAAAGCTACTGTCACTAGGCTAGGTATAGGCCTGGTAAAGCCTTCAGTATATTTCATTCCAACAGCCCAGCCTATTTCACCCAGCCCGGCTAAAAAAAGATAAATCCAGCTCATAAATATCATCCTCCCCAAAAATAAAGGCTATCCAAAATCAGGCCTTACAGCATACTTGATGCTGAACTATAATTTAAGCTGCCATTGTCCCCTTTGCCAGGGGAATCACTTATGGAGGAATTATAGCACAAAAATAGTTTTTTGGTAATGAAATCGTGGTATCATGGGATAAGGATTAATTATATTGAAGGAGAGTGTGAAAATATGGATGGCATTATAAGAAAAATAATTATTGTTATGCTGCTGATTGGCTGTGTAGCGGGCATTAATCCAAAGGAGGAGGCTGGCAGTGTTTGTTTTGGCAGCGAAGTATCAGCTGATTCCTCTGACTTTGTTAATTTGACAGAAGTAGTCCCGGATGTTATTTTGGAAATTCGATATTATTCTACCTATAATTTTGTGGGATGCCGTTTAAATGGATATGAGGAGCCATGTGCCCTGATGACAAGGGAGGCGGCATATGCCCTGAAAGAGGTTTCTGATGATTTGGTGAGTCAGGGCTATCGTCTGAAAATCTATGATGCATATCGACCACAAATGGCCGTGGATCACTTCGTAGAGTGGGCAGCAGATTTGCAGGATACCAAGATGAAGCCATATTTTTATCCAATGCTCAATAAAGATGTTTTATTTGAACAGGGGTATATTGCTGCAAAGTCCGGTCATAGCCGCGGTAGCACTGTTGATTTGACATTGTTTGATATGAAGCTGGGCAAGGAAGTTGATATGGGCGGTACATTTGATTATTTTGG
>NZ_JAILFV010000088.1 GCF_024697385.1 Anaerovibrio sp. | reverse complement strand
TGTGTAATCATAAATCATAACATATACCTCCTCATTTTAGTTTACAAACCCTACCTATAAAAGAAGGGGACCTCTTTACCATCATTACCAAAATATACATCAAAAATCCAGCCTTATCTGTCTGTCCAGCCAGCTTTTCTGCTCAGCTATATGTATAATATCCTCCGGCTGCCCATGTCCGACAAGGAACGGCGAAGAAGGGTCATGCAATTTCATATTGCGCCTTACCAAAGAAGTATCAGAATTGGCATAACAGTACCTGCAAAAATGACCGCAGGTATCATAAGCACCTATATCACTTCCCAGCAGACAGGCACACTCACCATTCCTTTGATTTTTCCCCATTTTGGGCACATTAAGACGGGCCTTCAGGGCTTTTTCATATGTCCTTACCGTCATGCAGCCCGAACAATCTGCCCCGTAAGATGCAAGCTCATCACCCTCGTTACAGGGGCGGATAATAATACCATATTTCGCCCCTATATCAACAAAGGCCTTCCCCAACCTCAGCCTGTCGCCCTGATACACAGCCCTGGCCTCAGGAAAATTACGCTCCACCTTTTTGTATAAATCAATAAAACTGATAACACATGTCCTGGTATACCCTGCCAGAATTGCAGCCATCTCCTGAAATTGACTGATATGCCAGTCAACGGAATGAGCTTCGTCCACCAGTATGGGATCATACCGCCACCCCATGCTGTCCACGCCCACCAGCTCAGACAGACATTTAAAGGACTCCATGACCTTTACCTTATCCGGGACATTTGGTTCTATATCCTTACCATAAGGAGTTATGGTCACAAACCAATACTGGCCAAATTCACCAAGCACATCCATATAGGGCAGGAAAGGCGCAGGATTTTTAGTGCAGAAGCATATCAAATCCACCACATCCGGTGACAAAACATATCTGGTGACCTGGGATGGATTATAGGGATTACGCACCATCACATAACCGGCTTTTATTCTGTTGAAAAGCCACTTCGGGTAAAAAGCCGGTATATCGGTTCGCATCCCTGTCTGTATAATCATATACAATCACCTGTACTCACAGTATTCCCAATGATCATTGATAATGCCAATCCCCTGGATATAAGAATAAATTATCGTCGGCCCCACATATTTAAATCCCCGCTTTTTCAAATCACGGCTGATTGTTTCCGAAAGTTCACTCTGAGATGGCATATCCGCCTCGGACAATAAATGATGATCAATTACCTTCCCATCAGTAAAAGACCATATATAGCTGTCAAAACTGCCATATTCCTCCTGGACCTTTAAAAAAGCCACTGCATTGGTGACTGCAGCCTTCAGCTTTTGCCTGTTGCGGATAATACCGGCATCCTGCATAAGAGCTTCAATTTTATTATCATCATAACCGGCAACTAAACTTGGCTCAAAATCATCAAAGGCCCTGCGGAAATTATCCTCTTTCTCCAAAATCAGGTTCCAGCTCACCCCTGCCTGCATACCCTCCAGAACCAGCATGGCAAACAGCTCCCTGTCATTGTGCTCAGGCTTGCACCAACGGGTGTCATGGTACAGGATTGCCTTCTCGGGAATTGCCTTTCCCTTAGTACCAAAGCTGAAACAGCATCTCTTTTTTTCCATATCTATTACCACCAGTTCAGATGACTACTTCCATATACGCAATTTTACCATTATAACCACATTCTCTGCAACATGGAACTATTCCCTGTCCCATGTACTTTTAAGAGGACACCCCCCGAATATTCATTGCCAATAAAAAAGAAGGTGTTATACGATGCGAAAGCATGCAAAACACCTTCTTTTTTTGCCATTTCATCAAAATACGCAGTTTGCCCTTCCCCGGCAGAAAGAACTACCCATGATTATCCTTTATCACTCACTATGCTTCATAGCCGATTTAGTATCATGCTCAGCACTATTTATATCCTTACTCATATCCTTTGCCAAATTCATCTCGTGGAACTGTCTGTCATTATGGAGCACCATGGCAAACTTATCCGTTTTGTCCAATTCTGCAGTACCTTTTTTTAAGGAAAGCTCCAGAACATGTCCTCCCTGCTGTTTATTATCGGAAATAAAATGGAAATGCCAGCCAGGGGAATTAAGTCCCCCCATATAATCAGGACAATACAGGCCCACTAAAGTCCCTTTGATATTTTTGGCGGTAAACTCCGTCTGCTTCCCACGGAGAGCTTCCACCAGGGTAGGATAAGGCTTCTGACTGCCATATTCACTGCGGAACAATATAGAGGAAAACTCTGTATGCAGCTTAACCATGTAGAAGCTGTTTTTACCACAGTTTTTTACTTCCTTATCCAGAAGGGCTTCAAAGGATTTCTTGTCTTTTACATCCTTCAGGTCAAGGAAAATATCCTCATCAAAATAGGTAACAGTGGCATAGGGAACTCCCACCTTATCATCAGCCACCACGACCCGGCCATCGCCAAGAGCCTGATACACTGTACCATCAAGCACAATCATTTCTCCGTTCAGCCCCTCAAAGGTACCGATGCCCGTATCGCCCAGGCTGCGCAAATCCCTTACCGTAACAGTGCCGCCCAAATACCCCTGAGCCAAAGACTGCAGCAGCGCCACCTGATTTAAGGTCTCACGCTCAACTACAGCAGTAGAAGCATAACTAACACTGCTTGCCAAAAGCCCCACAATCACGGCCAATGCAATCTTCTTTTTGATGTTGATTTTCATAATTATCCCCTTTTTACCATATTATTCAACAGTTTACCCTAACAAACTAATTCACAGCCGGAATAGTCACCTCACTGACATTACCAATCTGCAGCTCACCATCAACCATTTCCACCGAAACATCAGTCTCATAAGTAGGATAATCCCCACGCTCCGGGAAGGAATAATCCTTTGGAGCATTTTCTTCCGCCCGCTGTTTGGCATTTTCCTCAGAAATCTTACGATCCTCCTGATCTTCCTTGATTTTTTCCAACGCGGCAGCAGACTTTGCCAAGGAATACAAGTCAGGGAAAGCCTCAGCCAATTCTTTCTCGTCCTCCATGGACACCTTACGACCATGCATTATCCTGGTAGCAGTGTTCATTGCCCTGGCCTGCATCTGAGCCTGCTTTTGCCATGCATCAGCATTTTGCCTGGATGCTGCCAAATTATGTTCCATGGCCATTTGATTGGACACAGCCTCATTCTTTTTTTTCATATTGAATCCCGCATTCTGGAGTTGCTTTAACTGACTTTTATCCAGAGTTACCCGTTGCCCATCAATCATCATGTATCCTTGCTTGATGACTCTGGCAATCATTGCAGTATCAGTAAAATTAACCTTGTATTTCCCATCAGTGATTTTGCTGATATTAAGCCAGTCCATTGTCTCATTGTCAGCATTTTTTTGTTGCAGCTCCCTGGCCGCAACCGATATTTCAGTAGTATCCGATACAGTATTATCGGCTGAACTTCCCGCAGAAGTACCAGTCCCGTTTGTTTTCGATACCTTCATCTGACTATTGACATAATCAAAAGCACTCCGGGAAACATTGTTCAAAACATTCATATCAATTCCTCCATGAAATACTACATAATCCCTTAATTGCCACTATCTCCTACTATATTATATCGTCAAAACAATTTCGTATATTAACGCCTTATAAGCTACTATGAATTAATTGAACCAGCACACCTACTATTTAAGGGGTACTCATCTCCAACTACAGCAGAGAATATGCACCCCTTAACATCA
>NZ_JAILFV010000079.1 GCF_024697385.1 Anaerovibrio sp. | reverse complement strand
TGTGGCTTTGGCTTACAATATTTTGCGATTAGACCACAGGGTAAAAAGAAGAAGAACAGGATTGCACTTATATGAATTAAACAAAGCTGCCTAATTTTTCTGAGCGTTTATACATCGTTATTATTAACGGTGTTTTTGTTGAGTTCAAAAATAAATCGACTAACTTTTATGGTTGCAAATAAAGGAAGAATCTGCACAAAAATAGGCTGCCGCTTTGATGAAAAACATCAAATGCGACAGCCCTATTTTTTTCGCATAAAATAAATATTATATTTATCAACTTATCCCCAAAAATTTATATACATGGATAGTATATTCATATTTTTTTCAGAAACCATAGATATATATTCGCTTAGCATCCCTCGCGGTTATAAATTTTGCATAATTATTCAATATTCACCAACTTATTCAAAATCCGTTGTGGATAAGCCAACCACAATATATAGTATTTCATGTTGACACCAACCACTATATATTGTAAAATTACCCTAGCTTAAGATAGGGGATGGGTAATTTTTTATGAGAGAGAATATACAGAATATACGAAAACGCAATGGAGACATAGTCCCATTTATGCCTCGTAAAATTGCAGATGCAATTCACAAGGCAAATCTTGAATCTATTGATGACACATTTTCTGATAAGACTCTGGAATTCCTCACAGATGAAGTAACCAAGGCAATATCCGCGCAGGATATTCCAAATGTGGAATACATCCAGGATACAGTCGAAAAAGTTCTTATCAGCAACAACTACGCCAGTACGGCAAAATCCTACATACTTTACCGGGCCGAACACACAAAAATCCGTGAAGCCCAGGGAAGCCTCATGGATATCTATAACGAGCTTACCTTCAAAAATTCTGCAGATACGGATATAAAGAGGGAAAATGCCAATATAGATGCTGATACTGCAATGGGAACCATGCTGAAGTATGGTTCTGAGGGATCAAAGTATTATATTGACCACTACATTTTACCAAAGGACATAGCCGCAGCACATATTGATGGCGATATACACATCCACGACAAGGATTTCTACATGCTTACCGAAACCTGTTGTCAGATTGATCTCATCAAACTGTTTCATGACGGCTTCTCCACCGGACACGGTTTCCTGCGGGAACCAAATGGCATAAGATCATATGCCGCTCTCGGCTGTATTGCTATTCAGGCTAATCAAAACGAAATGCACGGTGGACAGTCCATTCCGAACTTTGATTATGCCATGGCTCCCGGTGTGGCAAAGACCTTCCGCAAAGAATATTACAAGGGACTTGCTGCATTCTTTAACGCAGTGCTCAATATTCAGTTATCAGATGCCAAGCTGCTGGTAGATGAAATAAAGCGCTGTATTCCGGTAGATATCTCCTTGGGAAAAACTGATGAATACCGGCAGCATCTGATTGACTTCCTGCCATACCATCAGGAAAGTCACAATTTCCAGTTTATTTCACAAAATCAGGCTGGTCGTGCCCATGACTATGCGGTAAATGCCGCTGTAGATGCTACCGAGGATGCTACTTATCAGGCTATGGAGGCCTTGGTGCATAATCTTAATACCATGAACTCCAGGGCAGGAGCCCAGGTGCCATTCAGCTCTGTCAATTATGGCACCGATACCTCACCTGAAGGGCGTATGGTTATACGAAACCTCCTAAAAGCCACTGAGGCAGGCCTGGGAAATGGTGAAACACCTATTTTCCCTGTACAGATCTTCAAGGTCAAGGAGGATGTCAATTATAACCGACACGATCCTAATTATGATCTTTTTCAGCAGGCTATCAGAACATCTGCAAAACGGCTATTTCCTAATTTCAGTTTTCTGGATGCTCCATTTAACCTGCAATTCTATAAAAAGGGCGACTATAACACGGAAGTTGCCTATATGGGATGTCGCACCAGAGTAATGGGAAATGTCTATGACAAAGATCGTCAGGTAACCTGTGGCCGTGGCAATCTCAGTTTCACCAGTATTAATCTGCCAAGGCTTGCCCTAAAGGCCAAAAAAGATTTGAAGGTCTTTTACCGGGAGCTGGACAGTATTATTGAGCTTGTCTTCCGGCAGCTGTTACACCGTTTTAAAATACAGTGCAGCAAAACCAGCCGCAATTATCCGTTCCTGATGGGACAGGGCGTATGGATTGATTCCGAGAAATTAAAGGTAGATGACAGTATCGCTTCAGTATTAAAGCATGGTACCTTATCCGTCGGTTTCATAGGCCTGGCAGAATGTCTTACAGCCCTCATCGGAACACATCACGGTGCATCTGAAAAAGCGCAAAAATTGGGACTGGAAATCATTGGTCATATGCGCAAACTGATGGACGAAAAATCTGAACAGACCGGTCTGAATTTCACACTGTTGGCAACGCCGGCAGAGGGACTCAGCGGTCGGTTCGTCAGATTGGATCGCAAGGAATACGGCAGGATTCCGGGCGTCACCGATAAAGATTACTATACCAACAGTTTCCATGTGCCGGTTGCATTTCATATAGCCGCCGCCCATAAGCTGGAAATCGAAGGACCATATCACGCTTTAACTAATGCCGGTCACATCAGCTATGTTGAAATGGATGGCGATCCTACAAAAAATCTCAAGGCCTTTGAAGCCATTATCAGGTGCATGCATGACAATGGCATTGGCTATGGATCGGTGAATCACCCGGTAGATCGTGACCCGATTTGTGGCTACAACGGAATAATTTATGATGTCTGTCCACGCTGTGGCCGTTCTGAGGCTGCCCATAAAGCACGCCGTGTTGTTCCAAGAGCAAAGTGTTGTTCCTGAGTTCAATGGAAAAACACATAATATAAAATAACCACTATTATTTTAAGAGAGGATGAAAAAAATGATTGTAAATGGAATTGAAGTAACTGTAAATGGACTTTCTGATGTAAGTGAGCAGGAAATCATCAGCTATATTGACATGCTGGAAAAGGAGACCAATGAGGATCTCAGCAGTCTGACTATCTCCCCTGCAGAGGATGATTCTGTGGCTCTTGATTATGTTCTTCAGCCGGCAAAATTTGAAAGAATTCGCCGGATTACGGGCTACCTGGTAGGAACTATTGATCGCTGGAACAATGCCAAGAGATCAGAGGAGCATGATCGGGTAAAGCATGGCCTCAATTAAGCTGGCTGGCACTGTCAATGATTCTATTGTAGATGGTGAAGGATACAGATTTACTATATTCACCCAGGGATGCCCACACAACTGCATCGGTTGCCATAATCCCCAAACCCATGATTTTAACGGTGGATATTTAGCAGACACAGATGAGCTGCTAAATGAAATATTAAAAAACACTTTACTGGAAGGCGTTACTTTCAGTGGCGGTGAACCATTTTGTCAACCAAAGCCGTTGACAGATCTGGCAAAAAAGCTCCATCAAAATAATCTCACCGTCTGGTGCTACACCGGCTATACAATGGAACAGCTTTTAAAGGGTACTGCTGAGCAGGTGGAACTGCTGAGAGAACTTGATGTGCTTGTAGATGGTCCATATGAGGAATGGAAAAGGGATATTTCATTGAATTTTCGTGGCAGCAGCAACCAACGCATCATTGATGTTCAAAAAAGTCTAAGAAATGATAAAATTACATTATATGCCTTGTAAAACGGGAAGCTTTCTTCCCGTTTTATTTTTATTGAAAAACTGCACAAAAAATCATGCCTTCCTTTCACTTCTCTTTAATTGACACAGCCTAACTATAATGTTACACTTGAAAACAACATAAAAGTGCCTCAGCTTCATGGAAAATATTATTCACACGCTGCCAATGGCACATTTATCCCACAGGTAATCCAACTGTCAGGCAGGATATACCTGAATTAATATATGCAAGGAGAATAAATATGGCAGAAGAAATCCAGGCCGAAGCACAGAATATTGAGGAAATAGTGGCAAACTCCACTATAGCAGATGTATATAATGCTGCAAAGCAATTAAATGGCGTTGTAAAAAAGACAAAGCTAATTGAGAGTCCTTTTTTCTCCGATATGTGTGGTAACAATGTATTCCTTAAGCCGGAAAATTTACAGAATACCGGCTCCTTTAAACTGAGGGGTGCCTATAACAAAATAAGCCAATTATCTGACGAAGAAAAAAAACGAGGCGTAATAACTGCATCTGCCGGCAACCACGCCCAGGGTGTTGCCTTCGCAGCCCAGGCCCTGGGAGTAAATGCTGTCATTTGTATGCCTGCAACCACTCCTATATTAAAGGTCGAATCAACAAAAGCCATGGGTGCAGAGGTAGTACTCTATGGTGACAGCTTTGATGACGCCTATGAAAAATCACTGGAGCTTCAACGAAAAAAAGGATATACCTATATACACCCTTTCAATGACAAGCAGGTCATCTTGGGGCAGGGGACAACTGCCCTTGAAATCATAGACGAACTGAAGGATGTTGATGCTATCCTTGTTCCAATTGGTGGCGGTGGCTTTGCCAGCGGAGTAGCCCTGGCCACAAAGGCTGTAAATCCACAGGTCAAGGTAATCGGCATAGAGCCTGAAGGTGCGGCCTGTATGGAAAATGCCTTTGCCAGAGGTCAGGTTTCATCCCTGACTGCTGTTGATACTGTGGCAGATGGATGTGCTGTAAAAACACCGGGAGAGCTTACCTATGCCTTCTGCAAAAAATACCTTGACCAAATTATAACCGTATCAGAACTGGAAATCATGTCCGCACTGCTTTCCCTCATTGAAAAACACAAGCTGATTGCTGAGGGAGCTGGCGTATTAAGTCTGGCCGCATTAAACAAGCTACCATTCAAGGGAAAGAATGTTGCCGCCATCATCAGCGGCGGTAATATTGATATATCCACAATCAGCGCCTTAATCGACAAGGCCCTGATTGCCCGTGGGCGTGTAATATGTTTTTCCGTACTGCTGCCTGACAAGCCTGGTCAGCTCTTAAATGTCTCCAAGATATTGGCTGATAATAACGCCAATGTTATAAAGCTCGACCATAATCAATCCAAGGTAACCGACAGTTTCAAAAAGGTAGCACTGGAAATAACCATCGAAACCCATAACCATGATCACATTAACAAAATAATAAAGGCCATGAATGATGGCGGTTATTCAGTCGATAAGATATATTGATTTTTCAGGCGACAGCTTTAGGCTGTCGCCTATTTGTTCACTCGGAAAATACAAAACCTTTGTCAAGTATTTTATCAAAATTATCCACATTTTTTTGAAAAAGTGGATAATTATGTGGATAACTTGTGTCTTAATGTTGATTACTCCCTTAGTTATCCACAGAAATTTTAGGATAATCTAAATTTTGTTAATATTATTAATGGCAATAATTTCTCTTTTGTTTTATACTTTATCTAGAAAATAATCTGGCAGGTACCCTTCACCTGTCGCCATGGGAGGTCCTAATGTCAAAAACTGCTGAGAATATAGATGTATGTGAAATACATAATATCCATCCTGATAGTGTAGCCCGTGCCCTATACCATCAACTTGATGATACAAAAAGCCAGCAGCTGGCCAATATCTTCAAGATATTGGGCGTACCAACGCGCATAAAGCTCTTATCACTGCTAATATCCGAGGAAATGTGTGTTTGTGATATTGCAGAAGCATTAAATATGGAGCAATCCGCCATATCGCACCAGCTAAGAGTATTAAGAGACGCACATCTTGTCAAATTCAGGCGGGAAGGCAAGGAAGTCTGGTATTCCCTGGATGATGACCATGTAGTAACACTGATGAGCCAGGGAATGGAACACATTATGCATTTGTAAAATAAACACTGGGGGTATTATATGAAACAGCTTTCAATGATCAGGAAAAATATACTACTGTCCGGAGTAATGTTCCTTTTGACCATGGTTTTCTGTTTATCCGGAAATGTCGAAGCCAGAAATCTGTCCCTTAATTCAAAGGGTGCAGATGTAGTGATGGTGCAGCAATGCCTAAAGGATATAGGCTACAATATAAAAAAGGTTTCCGGTGTCTACGACAATAGCACAAAACGAGCTGTGCTGGCTTTTCAACGAGATCACAAAATAAAAATCAGTGGTATTGTAGATGACAAAACCATGGAAGCCATAAAAAATGCACCGAAAAGTAACCACAATTCCACTGATAATACTGTAAAAACAAAAGAAAAGCCTGCCATTACAGCCAGGACTCCAAAACCCGTCAAGAAAACAGCTGTCCCTGAAAGTCAGCCTTTTGTAGATCGTCATAAAGTACCGGCTATCATAAAGACTGCAAAAAATCTTATTGGGGTTCCATATGTTTCAGGTGGCACAACTCCTAAAGGATTTGACTGCTCCGGTTACCTCCAGTACATTTTTGAAAAAAATGGGCTGACTATTCCTCGGACTGCGGATGTCCAATATAAACTAGGGAAAAATTACAAGCTGACTGCCCTGGAGGCCGGTGACCTGGTGTTCTTTCAAACAGACGCCTCTCATACAGTAACTCACTGTGGGCTGTATATCGGTAATGGACAATTTATCCATGCTTCATCCAGCAAAGGTGTGCGTATAGATCGCCTGGCAGATGACTATTGGAAAAAAGCCTTTTTTGCCGCAAAGCACATTATAAAATAATAGGTACTTACTGTTAATTTTATCTGAAATTAATTAAATTCAATCACATTTATACAAAAAAAGATGACCTCCCCTGCTTCAGAAGGTCATCTTTTTTATGTAGGTCACTTCAACATGACAAATGAATTTCTAGGTCACCATCATTAACCACGAAAAATCAGAATTTCATAGACTGCATAAGCTCAACCAGCTTGGATGCGTTTACAGATAAAGTACTAAGATCCTCTGCCACACCTGATATAGCCGAAGACTGCTGCTCAACAATATCCAAGGTTGCTTCACCCTTAGCCACTGTCTCATTAACAGATTCCCCAATACGATCAGTAAACTCCTGAATCTTATCAACAGTTTCACGGGAACTGTCGGCCAACTTACCAATTTCCTCAGATACAACAGCAAAGCCTGCACCTGCTGTACCAGCCCGGGCAGCCTCTATGGACGCATTCAGGCCCAACAATCTGGTCTGCTTGGCAATGTCCCTGATCAAACCGGTAAATTCATTAATCTTACTGGAAATAGTATTTACATTCTGAATCTCAGTGTTGAGGCCACGCTGATTTTCATCAACATTGTGTGCCGATGCTGCCAACTCCTCCATGGTTGCTGAAACATGAAGTACCGCGTCATTAATGGATGCTGCCAATTCATTGAATTGATGCTGGGAATAAGCATTTCCAAGAATAATGTTCAAGGTCATAAAAATAGTATCAGCACAGCCCTTGGCCACCGTCTGAGGACACTGACCAATACCCAAAACCGCACCCAGGTGAACACCTTCAAGATACAATGGTACACTGATATCGCATGTACCACCCTGCTCATGAATAACCGGCACATCCTTGCTGGTATCATGTACAGCCTTGATATCCAAAGTCCCGGACGGACGAGTAATCTGTTTGCCACGGGCATCAACAGCAACGAGGGTTAACCCTGATGCAGCTGCCACATAATTCTGAAACTGCTGTAAATAATCCAGCGTTAACAAATCGGAAACCTGAACATTCTCTAAATCTGCCATATAAGACACCCCTCTTTTATGAAAAATATATCATATATGTCTAAGAATCACAGTAAAACCGCCCCTATGACACTTATCCTATAAATTTAAATGCTTAATACTATTATACTATAAATTATAAATTAAACAACTCATTTATCTAGGCATTCCTTCGACTCCGGCACCATTCCAATGGGGAATATACTCTTTTCCTGCAGAACTATGGTCCTGTATGAAGCATTTGGTAAAACCAAGTTCCCGGGCATAATCAACCACTGAATCATACTCAAAGGTAGTCAGACGGCGTTTCAGCCGTGGATGTTCCAAGGCGGCGAAATATGGTGTATATTGGCTCATAATACTGATAATTATACTGTCGCCAAATTCATTCCAGAGCCACTCCAACAGTTTCATGCTATCTTTACGGGCCCCCGGAAGGACCATATGTCTGACCAGAACTCCCTTCCGTAAAATACCATTCACCTCCAGAGAAGGACCTGTCAGCTCCACCATATATTTAATTGCCTCGGCAGCAATCTGGAAATAATCCTCCGCTTGTGAATACTCCCTGGATAGCTCAGGAGAATAGTATTTCAGATCTGGCAAAAAAACATCCACCACTCCGCTCAATAAACTCAGCGAAGATATATTTTCGTAACCACTTGTATTATACACCACCGGCAATGAAAAACCCTTTTTTTGTGCCAAAATTATACCATTTAATATTTGGGGAATATAATGGGTAGGCGTCACCAAATCTAAAGTTTCCGCCCCACGCAGCTGCTGCTCATAGAAAATTTCACCCAATCGTTCATCAGAAACCTCTATTCCCTTATTAAAATGACTTATTTCATAATTTTGGCAATATATGCATTTTAAGCTGCAACCGGAAAAAAATACCGTTCCGGCGCCATTTTTCCCTGCAATAACAGGTTCCTCCCATTTATGCAGGCTGACCAGTGCCACTCTTGCCCTGTCTCCGCCACCACAATATCCCTTATGTTCAAAACGGTTAATGTGACACATCCTGGGACACAGAGTACAATTCTCCAATAAGCTCACTTATTTCCTCCCATCAGGGCATCATCAATTACCAGCCCATATTTAGGAACATACCATGACAGTGCCCGCATAGTATCAATATAGATTTGCAGTTCTTCCACATTAATTTCCGGCCCCGGGGAATCATCCACCGGATGAGGTGTCAAAGGGAAGATATCCGCCTCACCAAAATAATCATGGGTGCACCAGACAGCATAATTTACTCCCATGCGGTTGTTACGGGTAAGGCTGCTGCCTATGGACATGTACCGGAAGCCCTTTGGGGCAATCAATTCAACTATTGTAGGGCCAATATCTATCTGACTGCCTGCAGCATCCGGTAAAATAACATTTCCGGTTATTCCATTACCTGTAATAATAAACGGCACGCCATAACGCTCGTATATTGACGGGGTTTTATCAATATTATATCTTTCAGCATGATCACCGACTATAACGATTAGACTGTCCGGATAACGTTTCTTTATGGTATTGACAAAACCGGCCATTTCCCTGTCAGCATACCAGAAGTGCCCCAACTGATTAATCAGCTCCTCATTATCCCGGGCTTCCTCAGGCAATCCCTCAACAACCTGCTGATAATTAAAGCCTTTGGCATCAAGATCAACATTGAAGGGGGAATGATTTGAAACATTCAGTACCACATTAAAGCTGGGCTGATCCGCAGGAAGCCCTGACAAAACAGCTTGATACAAAAACTCATCATCACAGCCCCAAACACTACCCTCGGCATTGTCCGGCATACTCCCCCTACCATAAAAGTGATCAAAGCCCTGCGCCAGGGTAAAAGCCTCTATTCTCTCCCAAGTAGATGGTCCCGCATACCAAAAATTAGTTGAATAGCCAAGGCGCTCCATTTGAGGGGCTATAGCTGTAGGATACGGTCCTGCAAAGGATTCCGGCATTGTTGTAAGATACAGGTTGGAATCTGCCAACCCGGTAACAATACCTGTCACTGCCGACACTGTGCTTCCACCATTAGGTAAAAAAGACCGACAATAGGCTGTATCCTTTTCGGATATGATTCCCTTGACACCATCCGCAATATGCAGAGCAGCATACTTCTCCAACAATGGCCAATTAGCATAGCTTTCAGAAACAATTACAAAAATATGCTTTGGCTTTTCCATATGCGGCCCTAGGGCCGTTCTCGTTAAATATACCTCCAGGTTGTTGCTGTCAGCAGGCAATCCGGCCAAGTGGGCTGCCAAATTCCTGATTTGTTCACTGTCAAAATCCAGCCCTTCACTGGAAAGAAGCCGCCCATTCATGCGATATCCGCGATACACTGCCTGATAATCATCAAGAATAGCTTCATTTAAAAAAGAATCCCTGGTAACTCCTGCATTTTCCCAATTAACTGAATTTTCCCAGCTCAGACTCCCGCCAAAGAAAATCAGTCTGGCTACAATATAAAGCCCCAACAAGACTGTCACGCGTTCAGTCCAATAACCAATACGGCCCCTATGTTCCCAAAATCCATCAAGCCCCAAGGCCTGTGCAAACTGAACTTTTATAACCTTATCAAGAAGCCACCACAATCCCCCGGCAACAACCACTGCACCCAAAAAACGCAGTGGCAGGTTGAATTCCTGCACCAATGAAATAAACAGGGCATACATATCATCATTGACAGCATTAAATAAAATTTGATGAAATCTGGAATGAAATTGGTGATAATAGGGAATACTGCCAAAAAATAGCACTGCAGTAATCAGGGCCGCCAGTGCATTAAAACAGGAAAACACTGCCCGCCCTGCACGCAAGGCTATCAGTTTGGCAACAGCAGCCGGCACAACAATCATAAGAGCTATTATGCCTGCAGTCTGCACACTTAGCCTGGTACCACACAAAACAGCCTGTACCACATCAGTCAATTTTGTGCCGGTACCAATGTAATCCCATAATATTCCAATAAATATGACACGAAAAAGAGAAAGGACTGACAGATAAAAAATAAATACCTTCAGCCCTCTGATTATTAAATCATAAAAATTATTCCAGCAAAAAAACTGAAATCTGTTTTTTATCATATATCCCCCTTATGGCACAATAATTTCCACGCCATAATCAGCAGCAGCCTTACGCACCTTTTCACTTGGCAGGGAATCAGTTATTAAGCCCGACAGCGTATCCAAGGTAGCATAATTATAATTACCATCGGTACTGAGTTTTTTTGCTTCAGCCACCACATAAGCCCGTTTGCTTACCCGAATAATTTTTGCCTTATTTATCCCGTCCTCAATATCATATGTAGACACGCTGTTCTCCATGACATCCACACCAACAGCACCTACAAAGGCAACATCAGGCTTCAGGCGTGATATGAAATCCATTGTCATGCCACCCCAAAAGCCGTCCCGGCTCTTGTTAATCTTACCTCCGGCAAAAACAAGATGCATTTTAGGATGACGGGCCAATATAGCCAATATATCAATCATATTGGTCACTATTGTAAGCTCACGCTGATCCTTGGCCAAAAGCTCGGCTATAGCCAAGTTACTGGTTGATATATCAAGAAATACCATATCCCTGTCATGGATGAGCTTTAAGGCAGCATGTGCAATACGCCGTTTTGCATCCACATCGGAATGACGATGCTTGCTGATTTCAATGGCATGAATGTTTTCTCTTATAACCACTGCCCCGCCATAAGTTCTCTTTAGTCTCCCCTGCTTTTCAAGAGAGCCTAAATCCTTACGGATACAGTCTTCTGTAACTTTAAATTTTGCACTTAAATCCTTTACCCGGACCTTGCCATCCGCATTAAGCATATTCATAATGCTTTCCTGACGCTCTTCCAAAAACATTTATCCCACATCCTTCGTAACAATACAATTTTTACATTATTACTTTATCACATTTATTCTTATTTTGCACACAATTATACAAAATTTATGATTAACGCTTCGGGAGTACTGCCCCCTCAACCAGCTTCCGGACTGAAACGATCTCCATTTCATTTATCAGGACATAAATATAATCTCCGGCCAAAAGCTGAATATTATCCCGTGGAACAATACGCTGCGAATTCCGTTTTATATTTACAATTACCGTATCAACAGGCCAGTCCACATCCATTATCCGGGACTTATCCGCAGGACTGCCGGATTCCACTAACACTTCCAATGTAATTCTCCGCCCCAAGTGATGGTCCTGTGAACCATCCGCCTTGTTCAGGGAGCGATTGAGCAACTCCTCATAGACCGGTTTACCACCGGTAAGATCTGCTGTCATATATGCTGTCATGGAAACACATATCAGCGGCAATAAATGTTCAAATGACCCTGTCATCTCCATAATAAGGACACTGCCAGTTACCGGCGACTTAACTACCGCAGCAAAATACGCCGCCATGGCAAAAACTATTATATCCCCGGCATACATTGCCGGCATCAGCTCAAAGCTTACCAATAAATTACTGAAAATACTGCCTCCTGCTGCTCCCAGTACCAGCATGGGCAAAAAAATCCCTCCCGGAACCCCGGAACCAAAACAGATGGCAGTGAATAAAAACTTACCAACAAACAATATACATAAAAAATATAGCGGATAGGCATTAACTGACAAAGCATCCACCAACCTATTGCCGCCACCTAATATTTCAGGAAGAACAAAGCCCAAACAGGCTGCCAGAGCCAGAGGAATCAACGGTTTATATATGCCTTTGACACGAAACCTGTCATATACATCCATAGCCAATAACAGTGATGGATTAAAAATGCGGCCCAATACCCCTATATACAGCCCCAAGCCTATTAGAGCCAGATACATAGAAAAGGGAAACAGCTCCAATTCTCCAATATGGAATACCGGTGCTATGCCAAACAGTAACTGGGTCACAGTCGTCGCAGCTACAGCAGCAGTGACAGTTGCCATTAATACCACCGGAGAAAAGCCCTTATGCAGCTCCTCAAGACTGAAAATAACTCCGGCCAAAGGTGCATTGAAGGCAGCGGCCAATCCGGCACCAGCCCCGGCAGTTATGAGAATTCTTTCCTCATAGCGGGTTCTTATAATACTCCTGCTTATCCCCTGGCCGACACAGGCACCCATTTGTACACTGGGGCCTTCCCTCCCCAGTGACAAACCGGCTCCTATGGCCAAAACGCCACCCACCAGCTTGGAAAATAAAACCGATGCCCAGTTCATACTCATTTTACCCATTAAGATGCCTTTAATCTGTGGAATACCGCTGCCAGTACACATGGGCTCATTCCTGACTATCCACAAAAGAAGCCAGGCCAATACGATAAAAACACTGATATAAAGAATGGTAATCCCATAGCTTCCAGACAAAAAATCATTCGCTACAATATTATATATGTATGGCCTAAAATCCTCAGATGCACTTAATAGATATCTGAAAACAGCTATTACAATACCAGAACAGGCCCCTATAAGAAGACCTTCCAGAAAAAGGCGAAAATGAAAATGCCGCTCTCTTGTTATGTCCTTAATTAATCTATCTGTAACAACTGACATAAAATCCTCACCAAAAGAGGAGGCCGCCAAGGCTGCCCCCTTTTCTTTTCAACAAATTAATCATGCACTGCCACCAAAAAAACTGGCTGCATTTGCCAGCCAGTTTACATTGAGCCTCACTAAATTCAATCTGCACACAGGTATGACTTCATTAAGTTTTGCTATTGAAACAGGCTATCAGGCCACCTGACTTCTCTGAGCATTGCTCGATACAAAAATACCTGATGACTCACTATCATTAGTTTTGCGGGCAAAAAGAGGTATCACTTCCGTGATACCTCCTTTGAATTATTCAGCTGTAAATGGCAACAAGGCGATATTACGGGCGCGCTTAATTGCAACAGTAACCTGGCGCTGATGCTTTGCACAATTGCCAGAGATACGACGAGGTAAAATCTTACCACGCTCAGTAATATAACGACGCAGCTTACCTGCATCCTTGTAGTCTATTGACTCTACTTTATCTACGCAGAAACTGCAAACCTTTTTGCGAGGTCTTCTGCTTCTATCACGCTTAATCAAGTATATTCCCTCCTATCAAAATGGAATATCGTCGTCTGATACCTGGCTGCCGCCAAAACCACCTGCAGGCGCTGCATCAGGTGGAGCAGCTACACTACCACCATCATTATCACGCTGCTGCTTTGGTCCCATAAACTCAATCTCATTGGCCACTACCTCAGTAACATATCTCTTGCTACCGTCCTGAGCCTCATAAGACCTGATTTGCATACGGCCTTCTACCAGTATCTGACTTCCCTTTATGAGGTTATTACCACAAATTTCAGCTAATTTTTCCCAAGCCACAATTGGAATAAAATCTGCAGTCTGCTGCTGATCTCCAGTACCACGACCAAAACGGCGATTAACCGCTAAGGCAAATGAAGCTACTGCCTTACCGGATGTGGTATACCGCATCTCCGGATCCCGTGCCAATCTGCCTGCCAAAATAACCTTATTCATGGACTACCTCCCGAAACTATCACTCTTCTACACGAACAATCATGTGCTTAAGAAGATCATCAGTAATCTTCATAACACGGTCAACCTCAGCTACACAAGCAGGCTCTGCATTAACATTAAACAGAACATAGTAGCCTTCAGCACTGTCCTTGATCTCGTAAGCAAGACGCTTCTTGCCCCAACGATCTTCGGATTCTACAGTACCGCCATTGTCAGCAATCAGCTTGGAAAACTTTTCCACTACTGCATTGATTGCATCTTCCTCCATTGGTTTAACAATGAATATGACTTCGTACTTTCTCACGAAATCACCTCCCTCTTTGGTCTTTGGCTCCTTATTTTCTAAGGAGCAGAGAAAGTTATCAAAACAAAATTTGAAACTATCTTTGTCCTTGTGACCTAAAAAGTATATCATCTAATAATTATTTGTGCAAGAAATATTTTACCTGATTTGACTACTTAAAATGCATAAATAACACAAAGCAAAAATTCAGAGGTTGGTTTGTACTCCCGCTGAATTTCATCAAATTTAGCAAATCCGTCCTGAATATTTATCTCCAGATGTGGATACAGGCACATCCGTCAAATTTGGGACAACTAAAAGAAAAGCTAATAAGACTATCAATATTATTTATTCTTCCAGCAATGCCTGTGCAGTGAACTGATCCGTAATAAATACATTAGCATAATGTCCCTTTAGAGCTGCTCTGATAGCAGGCAGTTTACCTTCACCACCGGATACAAGAATACTATAATCCTTGTTCTTTAAGGCATCCAGATTTATTCCTACCGTCCTTGAATCCATATCTTCATTGCATATTTGCCCTTCCCTGTCGATAAAGCGTGAACATATATCTCCTACAGCTATATCACGCAGCTTATTTTCTTCCTCCAGACTTGTATAACCCAGTCTAAAAAACAACGCATTTGGCCTTACAGTTCCAACACTATATACAGCCACATTTGCATGTGCACACAAATCCAGCACTCTGCGAATATTACGCTCCTTTTCCACCATTTCCTTTGTTTCTTTACTATCAAACAAGATTGGAAGTGGCAAATACTGAGCAATAGTCTGAAAGTTTTGTGCAAAATTATTTATTATCTCTCTACCATAATTGTTCCATTCAGAATGAATTACTCCGCCTTCCATCTGAACAATCTGTGCGCCCCGAAGCTGTTTTGGTGCCAGATTACGAGAAACCTCATACAAAGTAGTACCCCAGCCAACGCCTATAATATCTCCATCCTTGACAATTGAACCAATATATTCTGCTGCTTTTTTACCTATATATTTTTTTATCTCATGCTCATCATTTATTGTGGAGGAAGCAATTCTAACTGCCTGGATATTTAACTTCTTTTCCATCTGTCTTTCAAGCTGTGTCATATCCTCCTCCGGATCATAGAGTTTGATACTTACATACTCCATTGTCTTTGCGTATTGTAGCATTCGTGAGACAGAAGGCCTTGATATCTTCAATTCTTCTGCTATACGCTGCTGACTCAAATCTGACCCATAATACAATTTCGCGATTTTAATTGCCATTTTGTCCTTATCTGTAAGCATGTTACATCCTCCTGAAGTTAATCTGACATTATCGCCTGTTTTAAGCTTATATCTCCTATGCTTATTCAGCATAATAAAAGGGCCAGCTCAGCTAACCCACACTTAAATATGTATTATTTAATTATACCATAATTGTCCATTTTTTTCCTCTATTTAAAAACACATTAAATATCATTTAACCAAACTCCAAATTTCTAGTGCACAAGATGAAACGGATTGCCTTTCTTATATCACCAAAAAGTACCTCTCACTCTAACAAAATTATATACAAACTCGACTGTAATTCAGTGGGAGCAAGACTCCCACCGAATCAGTCTCATATACTTGAAAGCAATATGTCTTCATTAGATTAATCATCTAATAAAACTACTGTACATCAAAGGCCTGCATCCAATGCGTCAGCTCTGGAAATAATCATTTCTACAAATTTCTCATTCCACACTCCTGTGTAATGAAGTAAATCGATAACAGAAAAACGGTTTCTCATTAAATGACAATTTGTAATAGCCCAACGCGCGGTCTTTGCATCAACAGGGAAATTTAATTTGCTATAACGGCAAGGAGCTTTTGCTTTATGCATACTTGATGCAATATATGCCGGATCCTGCACCCAACCAGATACTTTAGACTTAAACTCATCGAAATTATCAAGAAAAGCCTTTAATCTATCCTTGTTTGCCTCCCATGTTGCCAGTTTTTTACTGTAATCCGACCAGCATTCATTAGCAGCTTTATGGTCTTCATCCAGCCAGTCAAAAGCCTCAAACACTTTTTTCTTCATACCGTCTGCATCTGGATAGCAACTTGCAATGTCAACCTTGGAAGGATCAAACTCTTTGAGCAAATAATCCCACAAAAGGGATGAAATTATGCCCGATACTGCAACCTGTGTACCGTGATAACATATCCCAGTCTTACGGATTTTAGATGCCATATCCACCAAATGACTCATTACATGCTCAGAACCTGATGCTGGTGCACTTTCATTAGCCAACCCCATAGATATACCTGATAAGGTGAGGACATTTGCTAAATCAGCCAACACCTTTTCATCCCCAGTAGCCAGTTTTTCAGAATTTTCCAATAACCGTTTGCACTGAGTTCTAATCATATCGGATGGTGCTGAATGAAAGCCACTATTCATCCCCATAACATTCGCCAAATACCAATCAACCGGAGCAGTCCAAGTAGCTATTAAATCACCATATCCACTTACATTCATTTCTGGTGGTGCTGCAGCGACAATATCCAAGTCTATAAGCAATATTTTAGGATATATGGAATGAACCGTTCTCTTTACACCACTTATCAGCATTACAGATGCATTATCAGAAAAAGCATTTACTGACAGAGCTGTCTGAATAATTATTAATGGCTTTGAATTATCCTTATCAGCATAATATGTGGCATACTTACATAAATCACAAATTGTACCTGACCCAACTCCAACAACGCAGTCAGCATTATTTAAATGTTCCTGAATTCTAGCGGCATTCTCAGGTGTACAATGCACAATGCTTCCATCCGGCTCATCAATTACCAGCCATTCAACCTGATAATTTTTTTCTAAAACCTTCTTTATCCTTTCTTTAACAGGCCTTTGTTCCTTATCAAGAATTACCACAGGATCACTGACCATTAAAACGCGTTTACCAACTGTCAATTTCTTTACAGCATCAGAAACTTTCATGGCCACACCAGAACCAATAGCAATATCAACCATATCGATATCACATAATTTTTCTGAATTAGGCTGCTCCATCATCACCTGATGAAGTCCCTTAAGATCAGTTGCATCAGAATTAATCAAACGCTCATCTATCATCTTCAATTTCTCCTTTCATAATGGTTATGGAGACTAAGAGTCTTTATGAATAATGTTTTGTAAAGAAAGGTTCCATCGCATGATAACATTCAAAATAACGATGATACGCCTCATCATATTGCGACTTTAAGGATAAATCAGGCTCATATACATCCCCAAGTTCCACCATGACTTTTGCAGCATCTTCCAAGGAAGCAAAATTTCCTTCAGCCACAGAAGCAAGCATAGCTGCACCTATAGCCGCTCCTTCAGGGTTTTTGACAGAAACCAATGTCTTCCCAAGGATATCAGCTTTCATCTGACACCACAATGGTGACTTTGTGCCACCGCCAACAATTCTTATGCTGGAACAATTAATGCCTATTTCCTCAAATCGTTCCACATTATCACGGACACCATATGCAATTCCTTCAAACACAGCTCTAGACATATCATCTATGGTATGTGAAAGAGAAAGACCGGCAAATGTACCTCTCGCAGCTCCATTCCAAGTAGGCGTCATTGCACCTCCCATGCAAGGCAAGAAAATTAATCCATTGGAACCTGGAGATGACCGTCTGGCCTGAATATTCATTAAATCATAATCCTTAGACTCGAGCACATGATCCTTGAACCAACGGGTTGCACCACCAGATACAAATCCTGGATTTTCAATAAGCCACAGCTTATGGTAGGCCGAATGATGTGTCTCAACCAATTTACCTTTAATATCAAATACTGGTTTATCAGAAGTAGCCGCTACTGGCTCAGCTGTGCCTGTAATATCACATACCATACCAGCTTCTACCAATCCAGAACCCAAACATGCGCTGTGTTCATCGCCAGTTCCGGTAATGACCTTTGTACTGACAGTGAGTCCTAGTCTGCTTGCTGCAGTAGGAGTAAGATGACCAACAATCTCTTCCGCTTTATTAATGCGCCCAAGCTGGGCAGGATCCAACCCAAAAGCCTTACACATTTCATCATCCCAGCCCATTTTGGAAACATTGTATATCATAGATGCTGATGCCTGAGCATAATCAACAACGAATTCGCCTGTCATCCAGGCAACCAAAAAACTATCCACATTAAGAATATATTCCGTTCTCTCAAAAATTTCAGGCCTTTGCTTTTTTATCCATAACATTTTTGCCGCCGTATGAGTAGAGTCTAAATTAAGTCCCGTTATTCCAAAAGCCTTATCCGCATCAATATTTTCTGCAATCTCTGCAATTTCAGCCTCAGCCCGTCTGTCCATCCAAATAATACAGTTCATCAAAGGAACACCATATTTATCTACAGGAATAACAGAATCATTTATGGCATCCACACCAATGGTTCCCACTTCCTGTGGAGGAATATTCCCCAACTGTATCAATTTTTGTACTACCGTTGTAAACGATCTTATATAATCCTCTACATGCTGTTCCGCCCACCCTGGTTGAGGGTAGGCGGGATCATGAGTACATGTGGCTTCAGCAATAATAGCACCTTCAGGATTAACCAGTACTCCCTTAAGCGACTGAGTCCCTAAATCAATACCAATTACATAACTCATTATCCCGCACTCCTTTCAACTGAGGTATTACTGATCCTCAGGTTCAACCAGGAATGTACCATCCTTATGTCGACAACTTAATACATAATAAAGTATGGCAGCACCGAAAAATGCCACTGCAAAATAGAACAAGGTACCAGAGGTAACTGCAGAATAAAGGGAGCAGAATGCAACTATTATACAGAACGGTATGCCAAGATAACCTACCCAACGCTTGCATACATACGGACGAGGCATATCTGGCTGACTACTGGACAACTTAATCCATGAAAAGAAGCAACAAAGTGCCATAAATGCAGATCCCATGCCCGCTATTACAACAATAACATCTACTGAACCGATAATTGTAAAGGCGATACCAATAACACTGGTAGTGAGCAACGCATTAATTGGAGTACCTTCGCTATTAAGCTTACCAAGAAAACCTGGCAAACACTTGCAACGAGCCAAAGCATAAGTCTGCCGAGATTGTCCAATAATAATACCATTCAGTGAAGCCACAAGACCGATCATGGCTATTACAATGAATACTGTACTCATTACACTGCCTTCACCAAAGATATAGCCTATAACATTAGCTACAGGAGCATCATTAATCAAGATTTGTTCCTTTGGAAGAACACTTGCCGTGGTAACAAGCATCAACATACCACAAATGAATAATGTAGCGATAGCGACAATAAAGGCCTTTGGAATATCCTTGGAAGGATTCTTACATTCCTCAGCGCCCATGCCCCCGGCCTCGAATGCCAGGAAAAACCATACTGCATAAGGAATCGCAACAAAAACCCCTTCAACTCCTCCCAATTCACCCATTTGAGTTAATAAGGAGAAATTTGCCTGTGGAAGTCCTACAATACCAAACAAGAAACACCCCAGTACACCAATGACAGTTACAACCAGTCCAACTTTCTGTCCACTTTCAATACCACGACAATTAACATACAAAAAAATCAGGTATGTACACACTGATGCAACTACTGCCGGAATAACCGGGAACATAGCATGAACATAAGCACCTGTAGCAATACAGATACCTGGAGTACAAAACAGTGATTCAACCAGATAACTAAATCCTGCAAAAAATCCAGCCCCTCTGCCAAATGCCTTTTCCGTATACGCAGCAGGCCCCGCAGAACTTGGAATTGCAGTGGCAAGCTCTGCATACATAAATGCAAAAGGAATATAAAACAAACAAGCAATTGCCATTGCAATAAGTGCACCTGTAAAGTTAGTTTCAGAAAAAATGTAATTCCAGCCGTAATAGTTTCCGGATACTACAGCTCCAACCGCTACCGCCCAGATACCAGCTGGGGTTAATGCCTTTTTAAGTTGCACTTCACTCACGATGTATACGCCTCCATTTCACCTAAAAATTAACAAACCTTGCTTATATGATTGCAATTAAGCACCTGATGCTGTTACAACACAACATAACATAAGGGGATGCACCAGGTGCAAATAAAGAGGGATTTTTCAGTTACTTACTTGCCATGTAATCGGCTACAGCCTTAAGATTTGCTCTGAAATCACCATCCGGAACAAATTTCTTGGCAAAAAGTGCAGAACCCATGGTAAAAGTCCAAGGGGCAATATCAAACATAATATCAATTCTTTCATAGCTATCGATAGAGCCAGCTATACAAATCTTAGAATCTATAGCAGTACAAAACTCACGGGCAAGTTTTTCACCATCCACAACATGACGGTATGCTAAGATATCAAAACCTTTTATACCTTTAGCCTGAAGATTCTTGGCATCCTGAATAATTTCCTCATTGGTACCCTCGAGTACACTTGGGCTTCCAGAAACCTTACCTACAAACGGCATATAGTCTACACCATTTTCATCAAGATATTTATGAACAGAAGTAAAATACAGTGTTCCCATCAGGTGATCAAAACCGCATTCCACAGCAGTCTTCGCACCTGCCAAACAACTTTCTTCATCATAGGTTACAACCTCAAGGAAGGTTTCCTTACCAGCAGCTTTCATAGCAGATGCCACGGCCTTCATCTGATCCTTTGGGAGTCCAACATTTTTAAAGCCCCAATATTTGATAGGCAAATCCTTACTGGATTCAAATAGTTCCATAGCATTTTTAACTGTCACATCATGATTAGTTAACATAATAATGATATCCGTCTTCATCAAAAAACCTCCTTAGCATCAATAACATTAGTTCAGGCAAAAAAACATTTGTTCAATACCGGCGCCAAGGCAAAAACAACTTTCTTCTACCACCTAAACCCTATAAAAAGCGACACATTTGCCTGTATCCTTTTTCCAAGGAAATTATATCATTATTTTTTTACCGCATCAATAAAATTTTGTAATTTTTATTTTCTCATTTTTTTATATAGCTTATAAACCTTAATATAATGCCATGTACAAATGTTTTATCATTATTTACAAATGTAAAATTATAGACATAAAAAGAATCGCCCCATATCAATTTACAGGGCGATTTTTCCTACATGGGTACTAGCTTTGTATCGCAAGCGATGGACAATATGCTCATCACTTGTAATACTCCGCTGCCCCACCTATAGGGAAAGAGGTATCTTTACTTCCCGTTACATGTAAGTGATGACAGCTATTTTAATCAATTTTTCTGCAAAAAAAAACACCGCAAATGCGGTGTAATATCTTCAATGGCAGGGGTAGCAGGACTCGAACCTACGAATGCTGGATTCAGAATCCAGTGCCTTACCAACTTGGCGATACCCCTAAATCATTTTATGACAAGGAAGATTATACTTGAGAACCAAATCCTTGTCAATGATTATTTTGCCTGGTTGGATGTACAGACCGATAATTATCGGGCAGCAAACAAATATAATTCGGCGGGAAAAATGTTCCCGCCGAAAATCACTTCGTTATATTGGGCAATTGCCAATTGATAGGTGTTTGCCCTGTAGATTTTAAAAACTCATTTGCCCGGGAAAAGGGCCTGCTGCCAAAAAAGCCCCGGTATGCTGATAACGGACTGGGATGAGGGGACTCAATAATAAAATGTGCCGGATTCGTTATCATAGCCTTTTTCTTCCTGGCAGGGCTACCCCATAATATAAACACCATGGGCTTTACCCTATTATTAAGGATAGAAATTATTTTATCCGTGAACCTTTCCCAACCTCGTCCCTGATGAGAATTTGCCCGGTGAGCCTGTACAGTCAGTACCGCATTCAACAACAATACCCCCTGCCTCGCCCATGGTTCAAGGCAACCATTATCAGGTATACTACAGCCCAAATCAGATTGCAGCTCCTTGAAAATATTCACCAGAGAAGGTGGCGGAGGAACATTGGGCAACACCGAAAAACTAAGTCCATGGGCCTGACCAGGTTCATGATAAGGGTCCTGCCCCAAAATGACAACCTTGGTGTCTTCCATACTGGTATAATGCATGGCATTGAATATGGAATACATATCCGGGAATACCTTCTTTGTACGGTATTCCGAAATCAAAAATGCCCTGAGTTCTCTATAATATTCCTTCTCCATTTCCGGGAGAAGGTACTGTTCCCAATCATTCTTAAAAATCTGCATGTTGCCACCTTATCATAATGCCGCCCGGAGATATTCCCTAATTTCAGCACCAGTTTCCATTTGCATAACCTGAGCCAAATGCTTTTCAGCCTCTTTAATGGAAACAGCACGAATTTTTTCCTTTACCTTTGGAATGGAAGGTGCACTCATGCTGAGCTCAGATATCCCCATGGCCATGAGAATAACCGCCGCATAAGGGTCACTGGCCATCTCGCCACACATGCCCACCCATTTCCCATTATCAGCTCCCGACTTTATCGTGCGCTGAATGAGCTGTAACACAGCAGGATTGAAATGATCATAAAGCTTGCTTACCTGCGGATTGATTCTGTCCACAGCCAAGGTATACTGAACCAGGTCATTTGTACCAATGCTGAAAAAATCGACATATTTTGCCAATACCGGCGCCATAACAGCAGCCGCAGGGGTTTCCACCATAATCCCCAGCTGAACAGCCCTGGAGTACTCCTTATTTTCAGCATCCAATTCCGCCCTTGCCCTGTCAACCATTGAACGCACAGCTTTTGCTTCATCAACACAGGTAACCATCGGTACCATAATAGCAGCTTTGCCAAATACTCCCGCACGCAATACAGCCTTTAATTGTGGCAAAAACAGTTCCGGTCGCTCCAGACTGATCCGAACAGCCCTATACCCCAGAAACGGATTGTCCTCCTTGGGAATATTCAGATATGCCAACGGCTTATCACCACCAATATCCATGGTGCGGATAACACACAGTTCCCCCTGACATGCCTGTATAGCTCTTTTATACTGTTCAAACTGCTCCTCCTCTGAAGGCATTTCCTTCCGCCCCATGAAAAGGAATTCAGAGCGGAAAAGTCCGACCCCCCTGTTTCCATATTTCACAGCGGCTTCTGCATCCTCCGGAAGACCTATGTTGGCAGCCAACTGAATTTCTATTCCATCAGTTGTCTCTGCAGGCAAATCACGCAACGCTTCGTATCGCAGTTTCGCCGCCTTTTCCTCAGCAATTTTTTCCTCGTAGGCTGCAAGCTCCTCCGGAGAAGGATCAATTATTATCAAGCCCTTATTTCCGTCCAGCAGCACCCGGGCCTGATCCGGAATAGATTCCGTACTGTCTCCTATACCCACTACAGTGACAATATCCCTGGACTTGGCGATAATTACAGCGTGACAGGTAGTACTTCCCTGTCCCATAATCATCCCGGCTATTTTACCATCAGGTATATTGGCAACTGCCGAAGGCTCCACCTCATGTCCACAAAGTACGACGGGATCATCTCCTATTTCAGGAGCTTTTACCCCCAGGATGCATCTGGCCAGTCTCTTGCCAATGTCCTTTACATCCTGAGCTCTTTCCCGCATATATTCGTCATCCATCCCAGCCAGAAGTTCGGCAGCCTCATCAGCTGCTGCCAAAACCGCCGCCGGAGCATTGGACATCTCCTTGGTCTTATCCGCAGCCAGGTCAGCAAACATCGGATCCATAAGAAGGAAGGAATGGGCTTCCATGATATCGGCCTGTTCTTCCTGCCCGGCATTGCGCATGGCTTCAACACTATCATCAATTTCTGACGACAACACATCAATTGCATTATTTAATTTTTCCATTTCTTCATCAGCACTACCTGAAGAATACTCAGCCATATATCCATCCAATGACTGTCCCACCTTCATAATTCTGCCTATGGAAATTCCAGCCAATGCAATCTGTCCCTGTATTGTCTCTGACATTATTCAATCATCCCACTTTCTAGACCTAATGATCATTCCAACTCATCAGTAAAGCCAAAGCCTTGGGCAAACATATCTGTCAACGCCTTTACCACTTCTGCTTCATCCGGACCATCAACTGTGAGAGTAACATCAGCATCCTTTTTAGCTCCCAGCCCCATAACTCCCATCATGCTTTTGATATTGGCACTCTTACCATTGAACTTAACGAATACCTCAGACTTAATTCCCCTGCTGAATTTTACCAGTTCCTTCGCCGGACGGGCATGTAATCCGGCCTTGTTCAACACCTTTAAAGTTAATTCCTGCATAAAATAACCTCTCTTCTACTATACTTATTTAAAATAATTTGATAAAATTATATTGTTATTCAAAAACATACTGCAAAGTATATATTCGATACAAGTATATATTTCCCTGCTTATTTTGTCACATAGTTTCTGTCACCTTTTTACGCAGGTATTTAATTTTTCTTTCCATAATGAAGGCCTGTCTTGTTGGTTATGTGCCAGGGGCACAACAATCCCCATATGGTGGTGATGACAGGATATATTGACTTTTTCACTTAACTCTATCTGAGTGAATCAAATAAAGGAAATTTTATACATGTATCGAATTAGTTTAGCGTGCAAGATTTATATATTTGGTATGTTAAATCTATATATCGATCAAGCTATGTTTTACAAGCTTGGATATATAGCGTTATTATTTTTTTGTGGTGATGTGCTTTGTTATTTTTTATTACAACTGCAATAGTAATGACTATTGCAATTCTTGTTATCTACAAAATTTCAGTTGCACTGGACCTTTGCCTCAATCTGTCTTCTTTGATATTTTGTGGCGTTTTTGCCTTATTGATTAATTTCCTTTCAATTCCCATAGCACCATTTCTTGATGATTTCCGCATCATCATCCTGGGAACAATGGCGGTTATAGCAGCAATTATTGCTACCGGTTACAACAATTATATCGCCAGGAAAATTTCAATCACTCCAGCAACTATACAAAATAAAATCAATGAATTTTTTTCATCTGGTCTCAGTAGGCTTCTCCCAAAAAAAACTGATGAAACAGTATCACCTGTTGGGACTATAGATACCATTGACAATATCAACCAATCAGCTTCGGACAGCGGGAGCACGGACAATACAATGTCTGCCACGGGACCTCAGGAAACCGCTGTGGCTGGAGATTCATCTTCTGCTACGCCGGAAATGCTAATGGCTGCAGCTGATAAATCACAATCCATAGAGGCTGTAACAGCATCTATAAATGAACCTGATCAAGAACCTATGGCGATGCCGGAGGAAGAAACTGTAGCAATGCTTGTGGATGAGCCTACAGTTGAACCTGCGGCTATGCCAGATAATGCCCCTGGAAACAGTGATCCGGCATATATTGTCGGCATCACATCGGCGAGGGAGACTCCAGATATCAATGAATCCATTATTGGACCTATCACCGAATCTTACCATTCGGATGACAGTGACTCTATAGCCGAGGCCATAACCGGGCCTGCGCATTCGGATGATGAAGCCATAGCTGAGCTTATCACCGAATCTGATCATTCGGATGATAGTAATTACACAGAAGATCTTCCGGCTGAGCCTGAAAGCGAAACTATCGATGAAGCAGCTGCAGAACAGGTTGAAGTCGGCACAGAAGTTCAGGCTTCGGATGAGTTGACTGAACATCTCAATGGGCTCGGCAACCTTGATGATATATTGGATTATGCCTTCGAACTGAAGGGATCTTCTGATTGGCATTCTGCCCTGAAGGCATATGGCTATGCCCTTGAGCACTACAGTAATGATGCTTATGCACCAATGCTCGTTATTGAAATCAGTAATATCCATAAGGACAACGGCCACTATCAGGAAGCTATTGATAATTTCAGACAGGCCCTTTCCCTGCCTGCCATTGCCGACAACCCTGATATGGCAGTTGAATTCCAGGGAAGTATTGCATATCTTGAAGCAGTATATACTGTATTAAAAGAAAATAATCAGCCTGAAATACCATTTTATGATATTCCAGATGAATATATGTCAAAGATCGAGTCTATTTACAACAGTGAACAGACTCGTTGAATTTGATAAATTATAGGAGGAAATTTCCATGAAAAAAAGTATTGAAATCATTGGTTTGCCAGTCATCAGCATTACAGAAGGCCGTGAGCTTGGCATGAGCAAAAGTCTTCTCATTGATGCAAAAAATGGTGCAATTGCTGCCATCATCATCGAGGACGAGGATTGGTACAGAGGCGTAAAGCTGTTGCCATATTCTTCGGTAGTAGCCATTGGTGCTGATGCTGTAACTGTAGTCAACAGTGAGACCATTTTAACCCTTGAGGATGCTGGTGATTATGAGACAATGATGGATGAAAATGTCAAGGTAATCGGCACTAAAGCCATCACCAAGTCCGGTACAATACAGGGCAATGTTGTAGAAATCTATGTTGGCGAAGGTGGAAAAATAGAAAAATGTGAGATTGAGGCTGCTGATGGTGGCCTTTCAGAAATCACATCTGATCAGATTTCAATCTTTGGTAAGCAGGTAACCATTATAGAATCCGAAATGGAAAAAAAAACTGAAAATTTAACCAGTGATGAACCTCAGGAGGCATCTGCACCAGTAGAAGACAACCAGGAAGAGCCGGCTGAAGCTGTACAGGAAGCTCCTGTAGCTGAGGCAACTCCAGTTGCAGAGGAGACTCCGGTGAGCACTGCAGAAGCTCCTCAAGCAGAGCCTATAACAGAAGATGTTGCAGCTGAAAAGGAAACTGAAACAGCTCCTGCTGAAGTCCCTTCAATTCCTGAAGAAAAGATTGAGGAAGCTCCTGCTGAAGCCCCTTCCGCTCCTGAAGCAAAGGCTGAGGAAGCTCCTGCTGAGAGCAATGACCCTGATGAAGATCATCTGCAGCAGGCTGCCGATAATACGACTATCGAGCGTCAGCGCCGGTTCGTTTTAGGCAAAACTGCCCGTCGTACCCTTACATCCCCTACCGGTGTTGTAATTGTTAACGAAGGTGATGTCATCACCGATGAAGTTATTCAGCGTGCCAATCTGGCCAAGATGTTTGTACCTCTTACATTGAATGTTCAGTAAAAGCAGAAAGCGAAATGCTCTGAGGTGACCCCTTAAAGTTAGACTTTTTACGAGACAACTTCGGTTGTCTCGTTTTCTTTATGCAGCTAAAAGATTGAGCCTATATTGAACAGGACTCATCCATCCTAACTTTTCTTTTATTCGTTGCTCATTGTAATACT
>NZ_JAILFV010000015.1 GCF_024697385.1 Anaerovibrio sp. | reverse complement strand
CTTGGATATTGCTCCAACAAACTATTGTATGTTTATTACTTCCGAAGAAGTAATACCATCATCTGGCTTGAATCATGTGTGCATGATTCCTGTTGCATTGTTTAGTTTTCAAAGAACACCGCCGACTTCATGAGTCAGCTTCTATATAATATCTCAATAGCAATTCTTTGTCAAGAATTATTTTAAAATAATTTCATTATTTGTAATCCATTTATGATAATGTCTCATTAAACCACAAGAGAAAATGTCCCAAATATGTTATTCTACCTCCTAGGTATGAAGGTAAACAATATGAGAAAGGTTGATTTAAGAATGGAAGAACAGCAGAAGCATGATGTTATCAAACGCCTTGCAGACACAAACGGAAACAAGGACACATCTGTCCTGATGACCTGTCTCATCAATTTGATGAAGCTGGAACATGCTACTTCCCCAGGTATACTCTCGGTACCCGCGGGCTGATCATACATGGCAATTCATAATTTATAGTTCCCAACCATCCTGCTACTTCATCAACTGTAAGATTATCAGATCCAAATAATGTTACCGTATCTCCTTCTTTTATTTTATCGATATCAGTTAAATCCACCATACATTGATCCATGCATATGCGGCCGGCAATTGGTGCCCTCTGACCTCTATATTCCACCTGGGCTTTCCCACTTAACATCCTGGTATATCCGTCTGCATACCCTAAAGGTAATGTACCAATCAGACTTTCCCTGTCAGCTGTCCATGTACAGCCATAACTAATTGATTCTTTAGGTAGTAATTTTTTCAAATATACTATTTTTGCACATAACTTCATTACAGGCTTCAATTCGATTACATGCTTCACCTCATCCGATGGCCACAGTCCATACAATATTATGCCGGCACGCACCATATCAAAGTGTGCCTCAGGCATCTCCAAAATAGCAGCTGAATTTGCAATATGTTTAATCGGGATGTCTACTCCCACATTTTCAACATTAGCTATTGCTGTTTTAAAATCAGCCAACTGTTTTTTTGCATAACTTTTATTTTCAGCATCTGCCAAGGCAAAATGGGAAAATATTCCTTCCAGATTTATTCCGGGCATTACCGAAATCCCCTTGGCAAACTCCCCTGCCAGCTCCGATCTTATTCCGATACGATGCATCCCTGTGTCTATTTTCAGGTGTACCTTTGCTGTTTTATGTTGTGCTACAGCTTCTGCGGATATTGCCTTCGCCTGTTCAATGGTAAAAATCGCCTGTGTGATATCATAGGCCACCAATTCCCTTGCACACTCATTTGGAGTAGCACCCAGTATTAAGATTGGTACGGTGAAGCCTTTTTTCCTCAACATTATAGCCTCACTTAATACTGCCACAGCCAAATATGACGCACCCATCTCTACTGCCTTTTTTGCAACCTCAATCGCACCATGACCATAGGCATCTGCCTTGACAACGGCACACCATTTTGCACCATTCTGAATGCAGCTTTTTATATTCCGTATATTATTCTCCAAAGCTGCCAAATTGATTTCTGCCCATACCGCTCTACCTGTCATAACTATCTCCTCCTTAAACATAATATAGCCTGCCCAAAAGGGCAGGCTATATTTAACTTGGCTAAAGATGTCCCCATTATGTCCTTACAATATTTAATCCCATATTGTACATTAGCGGGGATACTGACAAAACTACCGTCTTTCACCCTAAAAACATAGTCATCATTGACATAGGTATATACTTTTTATTAACTAGCAATTAAAGATTTTCTTTTTTGATTATTTCTATTCCACCCATATATGGTATGAGTGCCTTTGGAACCACTACAGACCCGTCTTCCTGCTGGTAGTTTTCCAGAATTGCAGCAAAAGTACGGCCAACAGCTAATCCCGAACCATTCAATGTATGTACAAATTCCGGCTTGCTCTTTGCATCTCTCCGGAATTTGATATTGGCACGGCGCGCCTGAAAATCCAAGCAATTGGAGCATGATGATATTTCACGGTAACAATTTTGTGCTGGCATCCATACCTCAATATCGTAAGTCTTGGCTGACGTGAAGCCCATATCACCTGTACACAAAAGAACTACATGATATGGAATTTCCAGGATGCGAAGTACATCCTCCGCATCGTCGACCATTTTCTCCAGCTCATTCCATGAATCCTCTGGCTTAGTGAACTTAATCAGCTCAACCTTATTGAACTGATGCTGTCTTATAAGTCCTCTGGTATCGCGCCCGGCACTACCGGCCTCTGCTCTGTAACAGGCAGTATAAGCACAATAGTATTCGGGTAATTTGTCCCCATCAAGGATTTCTTCTCTATGGTAATTAGTAGTTGGAACCTCAGCAGTAGGAACCATATAATAATCCAAGCCATCTAATTTGAACATATCCTCGGCAAATTTAGGCAACTGGCCTGTACCGATCATGCTGTCCTTATTTACAACACATGGCGCCAGCATTTCAGTATAACCGTGCTTTGTAGCATGGAGATCCATCATAAAGTTGATAAGGGCACGCTCCAGTCGGGCACCCAATCCCTTATAAAATGTAAATCTGGCACCTGTAACCTTTGCAGCGCGCTCTGCATCAATAATATCAAGTTCTTCGCCCAAATCCCAGTGTGCCTTTGGTTCAAAGTCAAATTTTGTAGGGTTCATGAATTTCCTTACTTCAGGATTATCTGTATCATCGACACCATAAGGTACATCATCCTTTGGCATATTAGGAATGCTGAGCATAATATCACGAATATTGCCTTCGATGTCCTTCAACTGACTGTCCAATTTGGAAATCTCATCACCGACTGCCTGCATTTCAGCAACTATTGAATCAGTGTTTTCACCAGCCTTTTTCATTACACCAATCTGTTTGGACGCAGTATTACGCTTTGCCTTAAGATTCTCGACCTCAGACAATATCTCACGGCGTTTTTTTTCGATATCAATAAACCCGTCCAGGGACAAACTATTATTTCTTTTTTTAAGCATTTCCTGAACAGCTTCCATATTTTCTCTGACAAATTTAATATCTAACACCTTAATGACCTCCATATAATCAGGAAGGAATCTTCCCTAATTCTCTCATCTCTTTATTATACTTTAAAATAATGTTTTTGTAAAAAAATGTCTCATAAAGCACTATATTAAACACGAATTTCAAAATGCTTATGCTGGTCATCATCTTTTTTATCATTTTTATTTTTTACAGCCTCCACCTCATGCCTGTCCTGTTTAGGAGCAGCTTGGTCCGGAGATTGCCTTGCAGGTGATTTTGATTTCATTATATTCATCAGTGTAAAACCTGCAAAAGCCGCCAAAAATACAATTACAAAAGGCCATATGCTAATCTGTCCCATCTGATTTCCAGTATGAACATTTATGCCTGGATTTTCCGTCGGCACCTGTGTTTCCTGCTGCATTACTGGCGCTTGTGTCTGTATTGTGTTTTTCGCTGTTCCATCATTTGCTTCCTGATCTGTATCAGTCTTTCCGGTATCACTCTGTTGCTTGGTATGTTCTCCTGAATTTGTATGCTGCCCGGTTGTCTGATGGCTATCCGGAGATGATATAGTTATATGTACGCCAAAATCCTTGCTCGGAGGAGAAGCCATTGGCGTATCAGTAGCATTTCCGGAATCTTGAGAATCAGTCTGGTCCTTAGGCGAAACTGGTGGGACCGGTGCAGTAGGTGGAGTTGGTTTTTTTATTGCCATAATTATGCCTCAACACTAAAAGGCCCTTGCAAAACAAGTTAACAAAGGCCTTTCCTTTTCAGGTTTTCATTATCATTCATTTGGCTTGCAGCGCTTGCAAGGGACATAACCTTCCTTCTCTGCCTTCTTATTATTCTCTGCGGCAGTTGTCCCTTCGTTAAAGTATACTGGATTGACTATAGTCTTTGCCTTTGGGCAATCAGGCCGATGATAAAGTCCGGTATAAGTGTCACCAACCCGTTCAATCTCGGTAGTAGAGATATTATTAAAATCGTTGTTCATTGAAGACTGATACAATGAAAGACCTATAAATCCTATTAAAAAAACTGCCAGCAAGCCAATAATCAATTTCACCATTGCTTTTTTCTTATCATCCATTATAATTTCCTCCTACAACTTACTATCACATATTATATCATCTGTCATTATTTTAGTATATATGATAACTTAATTGTTCAAATTTTTCTTGTTCGTAAAAGTAAATTTTCCACAATCAGGCTGGCTATGTATCCCAACAGGAAATATCAATATTAATACAAAACACCTCTGCCTACATTCAATACAGGCAGAGGTGCTGTTTTTGTAATTACCTTTTAATTAAACTATCAGATTATGCCGGTTGCACTTGCTACAACATAAGCCAATACACCACCGCAAAGTGGAGCAACTACAGGAACCCAAGCATAGCCCCAGTTGCCATCACCCTTGTCAGGAATAGGCAGAATTGCATGTGCAATTCTTGGACCAAGGTCACGAGCTGCGTTCATTGCATAACCGGTAGGACCACCAAGGGAAAGACCAAGTGCCCAGATCAGCATACCTACAAGATAAGGACCAAAGCCAGGAGCAAGACCAATTTCTCCGCCTACACCCTTGGAGAAGATACACCAGATACCGAACATCAGGAAGAAAGTAGCAATAAGCTCGGCAATGAAACCGGTCATATGGTTACCTGCTGCATTACCAGTGGAGAATACACCCAGCTTGCTTCCTTCAGTCTCAGCCCAATGTGGGAGATATGCGAGGTATACAATGATTGCACCAACAATACCACCAAGAATCTGGATGATAGAGGTAGCACAGAACTGAGGCCAGGTATATACACCAGCCAAAGTCTTTGCAATAGTAACAGATGGGTTCAAGTCAGCCTGAGGAGCACCCAAAGCTACAGAAGTGTAAACACCAAACAATACTGCAAAACACCATCCAGTAGTTGTGCAGATCCAACCACCGCCATGACCACAGGTCTTAGCCAAAGTCATATTGGCATTAACGCCACAACCAAATACCATGAGTACCATGGTTCCCACAAACTCGCCTAACAAATTATCCATTTTTTTATCCCTCTTTCAAAAAATTAATGAATGAAACCTCATTCATGTCTGGTGCCAACATCCCCAAACAGCTGACACCAGTCCATGAATTTATTAAAACGCCTATTATGATAATATTAGTCTTCGTCCAACCAATGCATTGAATGCTTAACAGCCTTCTTCCAACCCTTGTAGAGCTTGTCAGCATCTTCCTTAGGCATTACAGGCTCGAAGCGTACATCCAGCTTCCATGCAGTCTTCAGTTCTTCCTTGTTTGCCCATACACCTTCAGCAAGACCAGCAAGATAAGCTGCACCAAGTGCAGTAGTCTCAATGATCTGAGGACGGTCTACAGGAACACCGAGAATATCAGCCTGGAACTGCATCAGCAGATTGTTGGCAACAGCACCGCCATCAACCTTCAGGGAAGCCAACTTAATGTTGGAATCTGCTTCCATAGCACCAAGTACATCCTTGGTCTGATAAGCCAAAGATTCAAGAGTAGCACGAACAATATGAGCCTTGGTAGTACCACGGGTAATACCAATAATCATACCACGGGCATTCTGATCCCAATATGGAGCACCGAGACCAACAAATGCAGGAACGAGATATACACCTGCAGTGTCACGAACCTTCTTGGCAACCCACTCGGAATCAGGAGCGGAATCAACCATACGCGCACCATCACGGAGCCACTGGATAGCTGAACCAGCTACGAAGATAGACCCTTCAAGAGCATACTCTACCTTGCCATCAAGTCCCCAGGCGATGGTAGTAACCAAACCATTCTTGGAGTCATAGATGTCAGTACCGGTATTCATCAGCATGAAGCAGCCAGTACCGTAGGTATTCTTAGCCATACCAGGCTCGAAGCAGTTCTGACCGAACAATGCAGACTGCTGGTCACCTGCTGCTCCGGAAACTGGAACTGAAGCACCCAAAATTGATGGCTCAGTGAAACCATAACGGCAGGATGAAGGCTTAACCTCAGGCAGCATGCATGCAGGAACCTTCAAATAAGATAAGAGCTGCTCGTCCCACTTCAACTCCTTGATGTTGTACATCAAAGTACGGGAAGCATTGGAATAGTCAGTAACATGGACTTTACCACCAGTTAACTTCCAAATCAACCAGGTGTCAATAGTACCAAAAATCAAATCTCCAGCTTCAGCACGGGCACGAGTTCCCTCAACATTTTCCAGAATCCAGGTAATTTTGGTTCCTGAGAAATACGCATCGATGGTCAGGCCAGTCTTATTCTTGAATTCTTCAGTAAGACCTTTAGCCTTAAGGCCATCAGCAATATCAGCAGTCTGACGGGACTGCCAAACGATTGCGTTGTATACTGGACGCCCTGTGTGCTTATCCCACACAACAGTGGTTTCACGCTGGTTTGTGATACCAATGGCTGCAATGTCGCTAGCTGCAAGACCACTCTGCTCAAGAGCTTCCTTCATAACTGTAGTCATTGTGCTCCAAATTTCATCAGCATCATGCTCAACCCAACCTGGCTGAGGGAAAATCTGAGTGAATTCCTTCTGAGAAACACCTACAATCTTAGAGTTTTCATCAAAGATGATTGCTCTGTTGCTTGTAGTTCCAGCGTCTAACGCCATAACATACTTCTTTGCCATTTTTTTAAATCCCCCTTAAAATTATAAATATTCTGCCAGTGGACCTCTCTAACCCTCTGGCATATCTATGATAGATTCAGGCTGTAGGGGATCCTCACTGAAACCCCCCTCATTATCTCCCTTAATGATATCTGCCTTGAATCTTCTCATCATTACTGAGGCTTACATCTCGTAAGCCTTTGCCAACACCTGAATTGGATGCGTGGTCTTTGCATTAGTACCATGCCTTATCTGTTCACGGCAAGTACCACAATCGCATACAACTTTGTGTGCCCCACTGGCATTAATCTTATCAAACAGTTCAGAGCCGATCTTCATGGAAGTCTCATAATTCTCCTTATGGAAACCATATGAACCGGACATACCACAGCAACCTGCATCCGCACTGTCAATATTTACGCCAATCTCCTTCAGGAGATCAACTGCCGGCATACCCATGCCCTGCGCACGAAGATGACAAGGTGCATGATAAATAAACTTCTTATCAGATGAAACCTGTACCTTCTTCAGCTCACCCTTGTCAGCAAGAATTGTCAGGAATTCAAATGCATCATATACATTCTTTGCAGCCTCAGCCATTTCTTCCTGAGCGAAAAGTTCAGTATATTCAGCCTTTAACATCAATGAGCAGGAAGTACAGCAAGCAACTACAGGAATCTGCTTTGCAGCGTATTCATTAATAATTGCAACATTATTATCTGCATGACTTCTTGCCTCATCAAGATAGCCGCCTACAACCAACGGAGAACCACAGCACTTAAAGCGATCATCCATGAGGACCTTGTAGCCATTGGCATTCATAACCTTGACAAAAGCTACACCAACCTCTGGATCATTAGTATCAATATAGCAGCCAGGGAAGAACAAAACTTCCTTGGTGAGGCCTTCAGGCTGTTTAATTTCCTTGTATATTTCACGGAAATATTTAGTGGCAAATCTTGGTGATTTACGCTGAGGAGAAATCCCCATAGCACCCATCATACCCATTGCTTCACCAATGGACATGCCAATATTTGCACAAGTTCTGCCAAATGGGATACTCTTAAGCATATCAGCCATCTGGAAATTGTGGCTGAGCATCTTATCAGCCTGAGTATGCTTCTCTGGATGAGCCTTATAATATTTAGCACGTTCCAACATGTTAAGGGTTGCAACAGATACACCGTTAGGACAGGTGATATCACAATTTTTGCAGTTGGAACATAATTTCAAAGAATCCTCATAATCATGCTCATCAGAAAAATGCATACGATTATGAGCAGGACCAACAAGTTTTGGCCCTCTATAGTCTGGATTAGCCTTGGTAACCGGACACACTGCCACACAAGATGTGCAGGCAATACAATTATCGGCTGAATCTCTTGCTCTTTCTTCTAACTCCATAATATAATACTCCTTTCAATCAAGCCTTGGCTGCCTTATAAGCAGAAGCTAAAGCCACACCATTGCCGGAATGCTCAAAGCAGAAATCATAGCCACTGAGGTTACGGCCTGCAACATAAACGTTCTCAAGAACTACATTGCCGGACTCATCCACACCACGGAGAGTTGTATCAACCCTCACACCAGTTTTTGCAAAGGTCTGCTTCTTATCAGAGAAGAGCTGCTTATTTACCCAACGTTCTTCAACACAATCAATCTCGATAGGAAGACCAAAAACGACCTCCTTGGCATCGCCAAAATCACGCATGGTGATACCGCCGCTGTAGAAGCCACCAGTTGCCACAATAAATTTGTCAGCATAGTAAGTCTGGAGACGAACCTCGCCGCCAGCCTTGACAGCAACAACCTTGCTGCCATCGTAAACAGCTTCTTCAGCCTTGGAATTCTCAATAACAGTAATTCCCTTTTTCTTCAATGCACTCAGGAGTACATCACGAAGGCGAAGTCCATTGACAGATGGTGGCATTGCAGTAGTTTCAACTACAGGGCAGCCCAGCTCTGCAACGATCTTCTTATATACAATATTGCCCTTCATCCCAAGAATCTGAGGAACAACAAATACCTTTCCTGCACCAGCATTCCCCTTCACCTGGGAAACAAAATCCGCATAACCAGCGTCTGTATCCATCCAGGCAGCAACATCCTTGGTAGTCAGGTCACGAGCACCCTTATAATGAGGATCAACAGTAATGACAGTATATTTCTTGTCATTACCCAGCTCCTTGGCAAGGTTCTCAGCCACCATATCTACATAATAATCCTTCAAGCCCTTAACACCTACCAGAACTATTTCAGAAGCCTCAAAGCACTTGGAACCCTGCATGGATTCAGGAACGAGACAAGATGGCTTTAATGTACCAACACCAGTTACCAACCACTGCTGCTCATTAAGTGATCCAACATAAGGGAAGCCCTCAGCAGCAACCACTTCCTGGAAAAATTTGACAGCCTCCTCAACAGTATTAAGACCTATCTTCTTATATGGATGCTCATCAGCCACTGCAGCTACAGCCTGAGCTGGATTAGCTACAGCCTTGCCTGAGTCATCATATCCCATTATATCAATAACACCACTGTTAAGAGGGAAAGTACCCGCACCATAGGACAGAAGTGTTACCTTTTTGTCCTGGTCAGCACTAACAAGAGCTGACATCAGGCCGGCCAAACCATTACCGATAACAACTACATCTGACTTGCTCATTAGCGTCTCCCCCCATTTACATTGAACAATACCTCATACATGCCTCTGGTCATTTCAGCCTCACGAAGAGTCTTACCAGCCATTACTGGAGTTATGCCCTTCCATCTGGCCTGCAGGAAGTTCTTCATATCACTGAGGGAATCATTACATCCTTCCAGCTTATTCTTGAACAGTTTGTTCGCAATAGCTGCACTGCGGATTGCGCAATAGTTACCCTGACAGGTACCCATGCCAAGACGGGTTCTTCTTCTTACATCAGCTACACTATGACTGGTTGGTTCCTGAGCAATCCTCATAACCTCGGCCATTGTAACATTTTCACACTCACAGAGGACTTCACGGGTCTCAGGCTGTTCCTTCAAGGTCTTGACTACCTCAGGGAACTTCTCAGTGCCCAAACGGGTAGCAGCAAGATTTACGCCATAAGATGGGAAGTACTGACGGGCAGCCTTCTTATCAGCTTCAGAAACAGCAGGAACCAAATCCTCTTCTGCAGTACGGCATTTAGCTGTATTACCAAGCTTTGGAGCAAGAACATCACAGAATTTCTCAGCCATGAGACGATAGGTAGTAAATTTACCACCGCAGATGGTCATCATACCCTTCAGGCCATCCATTTCCTCATGATCAAGAGTAACGAAGCCACGGGATGCGTTACGGCCACCATCAGCTCCCTTAGGAACATACAGAGGGCGTGAACCGGCGAATACACGGAGGATACGATAATCACGCAAATGCTCGAATACACCCTCACCAGTCTTCATGAGCTCCTCCACCTCATCCCATGAAGTAGAAGTATCTTCAGGATCAGGAATAGTAATAGATGAAGTACCCAGAATGGTTATAGAACCATGCGGTACGAAAATATCACCATTAGATGGCTTACGCAGACGGTTTACAACACGACTGGAGATTCTCTGGTTGAATGCAATGAGAGTACCCTTAGAAGGACTTACAGAGCAATCCAGGCCAGCCATCTGAGCTACCTTTCCGGCCCAAGGACCGGCTGCATTTACTAAAATCTCGCACTCAATGTCATACTCTTCTTTGGTTACATTATCACGAACAGTAATGCTCTTAACTGTAGCATTTTCTATATTTATTTTTATGAGTTCAGTATAGGTCTTGTAACGGCCGCCATAACGGGCAGCAGACTGAACATTCTGCCAGGACATACGGAAACCGTCAATAGCACCATCCGGAACCTCAAAAGCACGAACCAGCTTGCGGGAGAGATTTGGCTCCAAACGAAGGGCCTCTTCCTTGCTGAGTTCACGGGTCTTGATACCACTTTCCGCACAACCCTTTACCCAAGGATCAACGAAATCCGGGTCATCACCCTCAACCTGCACAAACATACCGGTAGTAGCCTCTACACAGGACTTACCAATACGACGCAGGATGGTATTTTCTTCAATACATTCTTTTGCAGCTTCCTGGTCTCTTACTGCATAGCGGGCACCACTGTGCAGAAGTCCATGATAGCGGGAGCTGGCACCATTTACCATATCCAGCTTCTCAATCAGCAGAGCATCAATGCCACGCATAGAGAGGTCACGCAGGATACCAACACCTGTAGCTCCGCCGCCAACAACGACAACCGTAGCTTTGTCCTTTACCATAACAATCCCCCATTTTCATTAATACACATATAAAGTTTAAGTTGCCTTAAACCATTGAATTTTCGTACAATTGCACAATAATTCAAACGCAACCGTCACAAAATTTCAATTTACTCGTACAGTTTATAACATAATCCTTGATTTTGTCAATAAAAAAAGGCCCTTTAGTAATTGTTTTTACTTCGCCTGATAAAAAAATTCCTTCATTGACATTCCAAAAAGTCCTACATCACCCCTCTGTTTAATTGCCAGAAAAATAATAATATATTTTCTGGGTGTAAACAATGTTACATTTTACCTTGATTTTAGCCTAAAAAAAGTTATAATAACATCATGTAACAGCCATCAGGCATCATATTTTATTTATAACGCCATTGTTCAAATTTTTCTTTTAAAAAGAAAAATCTTCCAATTAGCGTTTCCCCTAAAGGGACTAACTTCGTGTCGCAACGAGGTGGGAGATATGCTCACCACCCGTTAAGGTTTGTCCCCCCACCTGTAGAGGAAGGGGACATCTTACACAGAGTTATAATATTTTTCAGATCATTATTTAATAAGGATGTGAAATTAATGATTAATTTATCTCACATTGAGAAAATATACCATGGACCATCCGGACCGATACATGCGTTAAAGGACATAAGCCTGCATATCAACAAGGGTGAAATTTTTGGTATTATCGGTCTTAGCGGTGCCGGAAAATCCACCCTGGTAAGATGTATCAATTTATTGGAGCGTCCCACAAAGGGTAAGGTAATTATTGACGGAAAAGACATTACCGCCTTCAGTGACACAGAGCTTAGAAATGCACGCAAGGAGATTGGAATGATATTTCAGCATTTCAACCTGCTTTCTTCTGCTACTGTATTTGATAATGTTGCTTTTCCACTCCAGCTATCCCATAAATCAAAAGATGATATTACCAGACGGGTCAACGAGCTTTTAAAAATGGTCGGACTGGAAAACAAGGCCGATCAATACCCTTCACAGCTTTCCGGAGGACAGAAGCAACGGGTTGGCATTGCCAGGGCATTGGCCAGCAATCCAAAAATATTGCTGTGTGACGAGGCTACATCTGCCCTTGACCCACAGACCACCAAATCAATTTTGCAGTTAATCAGGGAAATCAATAAACAGCTGCATCTCACAGTGGTCGTTATTACACACGAGATGCAGGTCATCAAGGAAATCTGTGATAAGGTCGCTGTAATAGACAAAGGCATTATCGCCGAGGAGGGTGATGTGCTCAATGTATTCATTAATCCGCAACAGTCCATTACCAAGGAATTTATCAGTGTACTGCTCAGTAATGATCTTCCTGTTGACTTCAGAAATATCAATATTTCACCGGAACCTGTGCCGGAAGGAATACTTTTAATGCGTCTTACCTTTATAGGTGAAACTGCAAATGATCCCATCATTTCCAATCTCGTGAAGAAATTTAATGTCAGTGCTGACCTCTTCTTTGGAAGTCTGGATGACATAAAGGGCGCACCATTTGGTCGGCTCATTATAGGTATGGAAGGTACCCAGGAAGATATAGCGGCTGCTATGGATTACCTGCAGGAACAAAAAGTAAAAGTGGAGGTGATTGGCTATGTCAGCAGACATGTTTCCACTCATCAGTAAGGCCTTGGGGGAAACGGTGTACATGGTAACTGTTTCCATGCTCATTTCCTCTGTGCTGGGAATTCCTCTGGGTGTACTTTTACACACAACATCCAAGGGACAGATACTTGAATGTATCCCCCTTAACAGAATTATTGGAGGAATAGTGAATGCTATCCGGTCTATCCCTTTTATTATTTTGATGGTTGCCATTATCCCATTGACCAGGCTCATCGTTGGCAGTGCCATTGGGACTACGGCTGCCATGGTACCGCTGGTACTGGCTTCCATCCCATTTATCAGCAGACAGGTAGAAACATCTTTGCGGGAAATTCCATATGGTATTGTTGAGGCAGCACAATCCATGGGAGCCACACCTTTACAGATTATACGCAAGGTATTTTTACCAGAAGCCATGCCCAATATAGTAGCACAGCTCACCACGGTCATTATAAGTTTAATTGGAGAATCTGCCATGGCTGGTGCCATAGGTGGTGGTGGTCTTGGAGATTTGGCTATCCGTTATGGATACCAACGCTTCAGGCCTGACATCATGATTGCAACCGTTATTGTGCTCATTGTCATGGTTCAGGCAGTTCAATTTATAGGAAATCTATTGGCCAAAAAGCTTGATAAAAGATAAGCGGGTGTAATTCCTTAGGGAAAAATATACACTATATTTAAGGAGGTTTTATAATGAAGAAACTTTTATTAATCATGGCAGCAATGGTATTTGCCATTATTGCCGTAGCCGGCTGTGGTTCCAACAGCAATCAGGCAGGACAGAATAAAACCCTCAAGGTTGGAGCTACTTCTGTTCCTCACGCTGAAATCCTGGAACAGGTAAAGGATGATCTTAAAAACGAAGGTATTACCCTGGAAATTGTTGAATACAGTGATTATGTTCAGCCAAACCTCAATCTTAATGATAAGGAGCTGGATGCCAATTACTTCCAGCACATTCCATATCTTGATGATTTTGTAAAGCAGCATCCTGAAGTAAAGTTGGTCAATGCCGCAGGCATTCATATCGAGCCTATGGGAATCTATTCCAAAAAGGTAAAAAAGCTTGATGAGCTTAAGGACGGAGCAGTTGTTGCCATCCCTAACGATCCTACAAACGGCGGTCGGGCATTGATACTTCTCGCAAAAGCAGGACTCATTACCCTTAAGGATGGTGTAGGCATTAGCGCAACTGTTCATGATGTAGTTAACAATCCAAAGAACATCAAGTTCCAGGAGCTTGAAGCAGCTCAGGTTCCTCGTACCATCGACGATGTAGATGCGGCTGTTATCAACAGTAATTTTGCAATGCAGGTTCAGATTAATCCTGTAAAGGATAATATTTTCATTGAGGATGCCTCATCCCCATATGTAAATATTGTCGCTGTCCGTACCGGAGATGAAAACCGCCCGGAAATTCAGGCACTGATTAAGGCATTAAAGTCCGATAAAGTGAAAAAATTCATTGATGAGAAATACAAGGGTGCTGTAATAGCTGTATTTTAAGCAGTACCTGTAATAATTTAACACAGTCATTAAAATAGGAGCTTGATTAAAGCATAAACTCGCTTTAACCGTAGCTCCTATTTTGATGCTGCTATTTTATCCTGTTTATAACGCCATTGTTCAAATTTTTCTTTTAAAAAAGAAAAATCTTCCAATTAGTGTTTTACCCAAGGGCACTAGCTTTGCGTCGCACGAGGTGGGAGATATGCTCACCACCTGTTAAAGTTTGTCCCCCCCTACCTGTAGAGGAAGGGGACATCTTACACCGAGTTATTACAATATAGCCCCAGCAGCGTTTTACCGGGGGGCCTATAAAAGGCTGCCTCAATCAAGGCAGCCTAAAAAAATGTTTAATTATCCAACATATCTCCCCTATTCTTTTTCAACCTTATATACAGCTGCATACATGGTCGGTAAAACCAACAGGGTCAGCACTGTGGCTATAAACAGCCCACTGGCAATTGCTACCGCCATTGGCCCCCAGAAGGAGCTTGCCATTAACGGTATCATACCTAAAATTGCAGCTGCTGCCGTAAGCATTATTGGCCTGAAACGCATTACTGCAGAGTCAACTACAGCATCCCATTCACTTTCACCATCTGCCTTATGCTTTTGAATCTGATCTATCAGGATGACCGAATTCCGTATGATCATTCCGCTGAGAGCCAAAACTCCAAGAATAGCTACAAAGCCCATGGCCTGATCAAATAAGAGCATGCCGGCAACTACCCCGATAAAGCCTAACGGTGCTGTAAGCAGCGTGAGAATCATGTGCTTGCCATTTTTCAGCTGGAACATCAACAATGTCATAATGCAGAATACCATAACCGGAATCGGCTTCATGAGATTACCCATGGAATCAGCACTGTCTGAAAGGGCTCCGGCCGCCTTGATTCTATATCCCGGAGGCAGATTATCCACAATATCCTGTATGGATTTCATGGCCTTTTCCGTGGCATCATTGGCAGTACCGGAAACAATATTGCTCTGGACAGTAACACAAGGGCCTAAATTTTCCCGTGAAATAACTCCATTTTCTGTGTTAAGGGTAATATCCGCTACCTGATCCAAAGGAACATAACCATTACCTGTAAGAATTGGCAAAGACTTAACCTTGGAGATATCATTTCTCTCGATATCCTCCATCTGCATGACTATATCCACTGTACGGTCTCCATGATAAAACTGTGCTGCCGTAATACCTGTGAGTTCAGTATAAACCATCTGTGATACATTTTGCGCCGTAAGCCCCATGGCATTCAGCTTATTTTGATCATATTCCAGATGGAGCACCTTGCTTTTTTCATACCAATTCAAATGTACTTCTGTATTATTTTCATCCTGCGCTATGCGGTCTGCCACCTTTTCACCTATTTCGATTACCTTATCCTTATCATTTCCATATACTTTTAGCATAATTGGATAATCAGCCGGCGGTCCGGTCTGAATAAACTTGATATCATGCCTGACCTCAGGAAAATTGTTCTCCAATTCATTTCTTATTTTTCTGGTGAGCTCAGCCCTATGTTCAGGATCCTTGGACACTACAATGAACTGGGAATAATTAGGCGTAGGTGTTTCCGGTGAAAAGGTCAGGACAAATCTTGGTGCCCCGATGCCTACATAATAGCTGTAATTTTCAATTTCATCAGCATGCTGGTCCAGGAATTCCGCAAACCGTCTGGATATTTCCTCAGAATTTTGTAAGGAAGCACCATCATTCAGCCGCATGGATACAATAATCTCCGGGCGTGTAGATGGAGGGAAAAACTCCTCCCTTACATGCTTCATACCAATTACAGATAATACAAACAACCCTGCTGTAACAGAAAGCACCAATTTCTTATGAGTGAGAAACCAGGTCAGAATATTACGGAATATATTATAAAATCTGCTTTGATACTGCGTGGACTCTCCAGCTTCGTTTTTCTTGACCTTAACCTTTATAAGATGGTAGCCATACAAAGGTGCCACCATGACAGAAACGATCCAAGAGATGACAAGTGCCATGGAAATTACCGGAAACAGCGCACTGCAGAATTCTGCAGCCATCCCCTTGGAAAATGCTACCGGAATAAAGCCTGCACAAGTAATTAAGGTACCGGTGAGCATTGGTTTAGCCGTAGCCTTAAAGGCATAACAGGCTGCATCAAAGCGGTCCAGCCCTTCTTCCAGCTTGACACTCATCATTTCCACGGCGATTATGGCATCGTCCACCAGAAGACCAAGGGAAATGATTAATGCTCCCAGGGAAACCTTCTGCAGGTCTATGCCAAACATGTACATACCGCAAAAAACAGCTGCCAGCACCAAAGGGATACAGCAGGCAACTACCATACCGGTTCTTACACCAAGACTAAGGAAGCTAACCGTTAAAACGATAATTACAGCTTCCCGCAGGGTACTTACAAAATCACCGATTGATTCTTCTACAACCTTAGGCTGATCCGATACCTGATGGATTTCCAAACCTACAGGAAGTTCCTCATTGACAAATTTCATGAGATTTCCCAGTTCTTCACCCAAGGTAATAATATTTTTCCCAGGCTCCATTGAAACTGCAATGCCTATAGCCGGTTCCCCATTAAAATACATCTTGGGATCAGAAGGCTCAGAATACCGCATCTCTACTTTGGCAATATCCCCTAACCGTACAATCCTGCCACCTGCGTTGACAGGTGCATTCTTGATATCATCAATATTTTCAAAATATCCGGAATATCTTAAATACACATTATCCGTGCTGGTTTCTATCATGCCTGATGGAGTCATCTGGTTTTGACCAGCCAGGGCCTCAGCCAAAGCCTTTGGATTGATATTCAGCTGAGCCAGTTTTGAATTTTCTATCTCAACATACACCTTCTGAGTCTGAACACCGACCAGTTCAACCTTTTGCACACTGTCATTGACATTGGACAAAATCATTCGTCGAATGTCTTCAGCCTCTTTGCGCATTTCTTCATAGCTGTATCCATCACCAGTAAGGGCATACAGGGAACCATATACATCATCAAAACGGTCATTAAAATATGGTCCATATACCCCGTCCGGCAGCTCTTTTTGAATATCCGTACAGAAATTTCTTACATCTCGCCATGAAGCGCGAATATCCCCATCATAGCTGTCCTTTAAAATAACATGAATAACCGTTGTACCGTTTCTGGTGGTACTGTTAATGCGATCTATACCTGGCAGATCATTTATTTTTGATTCCAGCTTGTCAGTGACCTGCTCCTCCATTTGTTCTGCAGTAGCACCAGGCCAGGCAGCAGTCACTACCATTTCCCTTATGGTAAAATTTGGATCCTCCATGCGCCCCAGTTTAATATAGGAAAAAACACCACCTATAATTATCATTATAATGAAGTACCAGACAAGGGATCTATTTTTAAGTGAAACCTCTGTGAGATTAATCATATCATTCATCCTCCGCCAGTCTTACTTTTTGACCTTCACGGAGCTTATGTACTCCAGCTGTTACAACGATATCCCCCTTGGCCAGCCCCATAACCTGAACGGTATTGTTACCAATATTTTCAAATTTGATATTTCTAAGACTAACAGTATTGGTCTCCCTATCAACAATCCATACCTGAGGATTATCTGCTATCTGATAAATTGCCGACAGTGGCAATACAAGACCTGTAGTGCTGCCATTTTCCCTACATTTAACACTGGCAGTCATACCCAGCTGCATCCCCTTGGGAGGATTTGGAATGGTTACCCTTACTTTATAGGTACGGGAAGCGCTGTCCGCCATAGGAGCAATCTCCCGAATAAGGCCTTCAACCACGACACCCTTCAATGCCCAAAAAGAAACCTGTACTGACTTGCCAATTTCCACATCACCCAAATGGTTTTCAGGTATGTTGATTTCGATCTCGAGTTCCTGTGACTGAATAAAAGTCAGCACAGTCTGACCTGCACCAACCACCTGACCAATCTCAGCATTTATGGCTGATATAACCCCGGATGCCGGTGCTACCAGGGCAGTATAGCCCAACGCATTATGCCCCTGCTGGGCACCAGCAACAGCCTGATTATACTGAGCCAGGGCAGAATCATAGGTGGTCTGATACTGATCAAGCACCATTGCAGAAACTGCCTCCTGAGCATAAAGCTGCTTATAACGATTGAGATTGGCCTGTGCCAGATCCAACTGAGCCTTGGCTGCCACTACCTGGGCATCGCCCTGATTGGACTGTTGCAAGACATCACGGGAATCAACAGTCATAAGGACATCTCCGGCATTAACATAATCTCCCAGCTGAACATTACGGCTAAGAATTTTGCCTCCTACCTGAAATGACATATTGGTTTCATAACGGCCCTTAACTGATCCGGTATAGGTACCTTCCAGATTCATATTATCATCCCCTGCCTGCAGGGTTTTAACCAGCTGTGGTTTCTGTTCTTCTGCCTTATTATTGCCACATCCGGCAATAACTGTAACAGCTATAATGAGTATAAAAAAAACTCCTACAAGTTTTTTCACAATACCTCAACCTCCCTTTTTTCAAATACAGCCTTAAAATCCGCTGTCTTCAGTCTCTGCGCCATGGTATTTACACCATCAAGCATAAATTGACAATCCTGATCCGAAAAATCCTTTGCCATAAAATCCACAATTTTTTCAATTATATTTTTTATACCAGGCTCCAGCTGTCTGGCCTCCTGAGTAAGGAATAACCTTTTCAGGCGACGGTCTGAGGTATCCCGACGCCGATAAATCATTTTTTTGCTTTCAAGTGTCTTAATAACTCTTGTAATTGCTGCTTTATCCACATGAAGATATACTGTCATATCATCCTGACTACAACCCTCTTTATCAAAAAGCATTACCATAAAGGAGAATTCCGAATATGTCAGTCCCAAATCAGATGTTGCCTCCACAACCAGGGATTGTACCCTTCGTCTGATAATGCCGAAATTTATTGATGCACCTAAATAATCCATTTATCTGCCTCACTTCCAATGAACTAAGTATATATATAGTTGATTAATTCAACATTTATATAAACCATTTTAGCAAACACAGCTAATACATTCAATAACTCCCCCAATAAATCCTCTTTAATATTGGAAAAACGATATTTTTGAAAATGAAAAAAGCTGTAAAAACGATAGGCGCTCGTTTTTACAGCCTTTTTCTTTCCATTCATTTTATAATGAAAGTGGGTAAATAAAAGAGAGGGGTTATACGCGACACAGGGGAATGTCGCTTATAAGGGGTATATCAAAGATCAAGCAGGAGAAAAGAATTCATCTGACATCCAGATAAGATTCTAGGCTTTCCCTTTGATGTGTTTATTATATGATTATCTTATGAGTATGTCAAGGAACTTTTTTAGTATTTTTTAAAACTTTTTGGCACTTCTTACATATCTTGTAGGACTTTTTTACACATAACATCCCATATTTTTTTATCTTTTTAAAATAAAAAGAAATGTCATACAAGTGCAATGCCTTGTATAATCAGCATTGACAAAACAATCTGACCACATACGCAAATAAAACACGCAATTATTTTTCTTTACAATTATTTTTTTATTCCTACAAAAAAATGTACATATCATGAGTATATTTTGGATTTTTTAGACTTATTAACAGCCAAAATGCTATTTTTATACTATTTTATACCCATTAATAATATATTTATCCACATAAAAAAATGTTTATCCACAATATTTCTGTGGATAAACATTTTATAACGCCATTGTTCAAATTTTTCTTCTTTAGAAGAAAAATCTTCCAATTAGCGTTTCAACGAGCTGGGAGATATGCTCGCCAGCTGTTGTAGTTTGGTTTCCCCCACCTAAAGAGGAAGGGGACATCTTAAAGCTCGTTATAATACTCTTAATCAACCCAACTCTGACTGTATGTTAAGTGTACATTTATCAGACAGCTGTATAGTTAAACAATGTCCTTATTAACTCAAATAAGGCATTTTGATCTGATGCCCCCATCACTTCCCTGGCAGAATGCATTCCCAAAATAGGTACCCCCACATCGATAGTTCTGATAGGAACCTGTGTGGATGCTATAGAACCAAGGGTTGCCCCACCAGGCATATCAGCCCTGTTTACATACTGCTGAAACGCGATTCCCGCTTCCCTGCACAATGACTTGACAATTGCTACGCCCTCTGCATCAGATGCATAGCTTTGTGAAGCGGACTGTTTGATCACTACACCGCCATTAAGCAATACCTTATTGGTAGGATCACTTTTATCCGGATGATTGGGATGCATCCCATGAGCCACATCAACTGATAACATAAATCCACCATTTATCCCCTGCCATAACTGGGTCTTATTATAACCCAGACATTCATATATTCGTTCCAGGAGCTGCATAAGATTGGCTGATGCAGCTCCCTGCTTGGTACGGCTCCCTACTTCTTCATTATCAAACAAGGCAATGACATTCAGTCCATTTCCGTGGGACTGTTTGATAGCTTCTACGCAGGCTACCACTGAAGTCATATTGTCCAGCCGCGGCGAAGAAATCAGTTCGCCGGCTATTCCCATCTGACAACCACCCTCATAAGGGTAAATATTCAACTCATAGGATAACAACTCGTCTGTTGATATCCCTGCCTCTGCGGCAATTATTTCATCCCAAAAATTCTTGTCTGCCACACCATCAAAAACAGCTGCCAGAGGCAACATATCCCTCTGCTTGTTAAGAGCAATCCCATCGTTGACTTTTTTATTCATATGTATAGCCAGGGAGGGAATCGTTATGAGCGGGCGGGCAAAATCGATGAGCCTTACATCCGGATTTAAGGCATCCTTTCCCTGTATTACCACCTTGCCGGCAACAGACAATGGTCTGTCAAGCCATGAATAAAGGATTGCACCACCATATCCCTCTATATTTAAAAGTCCGTAATCATCCTTGATTATACCTGCAGTAGGCTTTATGCGAAACCCTGGAAAGTCCGTGTGGGCTGCAGCCAATCTAAGACTATTTTTCCCAATCAGTGATCCTTCACCTATAGAGAAAGCAAATAATGCTGAGCCATATACCTTTGTAAAGTAACTTTTTCCAGGCTCCAGGCTCCATTGTCCACGCCAATCGAGTTCACTGAAGGCAGTATCCTCCAGGCTTGCTCCTGCTGTCACAGCCGTATGCCATGGTGAGGGTGATTTGCGGATAAAATCAAGTAAATTGAACACTTCGCTATACATATTGCACCTCTCTGTTCTGTTCTCAACGATGCGCCGGCATTATCATGATTCTGAATGACAATATTGCAAAAACCAGGCTTATAAGCATTATCACTGCCATAGGAACCCCACTATCAGTCCCAAAAATTCCCACCACGGGCATTATCACACCGCCTAAGATCATTGACGAAAATCCCAGAAGCGCTGATGCACTCCCGGCGTTACGCCCCTGGGAACTCAACCCCAACGAAAAACTGGCCGCACCAATGACCGAAACAGGCATAACAGTAATCAGCAACAATACGATTATCACCCATAATGGTGCCTGAAAATAAAAGGCTGCAATAAGGCATATCGTAGAAAAAGCCTGAAGATAAAGAGACTTCTTAAGCATTATCTCATCATGTATCCTTCCGGCAAATTTTGCCGGCAAAGAACCGGCTATCATAATTCCGAACCCTATAAATCCAAATATCAGGCTATAGACCCTGGGAGATACATGATATATTCCCTGAAAAATGAAGGAAGAACTTCCAATGTAGGCAAAAAACGCAGAAAAAACAAACATCTGAACCAGGCAATGTCCCAGAAAATACTTATTTTTAATCAACAAGGGAAAGGTAAGTATCGTTCGCAAAATATTTGTTATTCTTTTTTCCGGTGGCAGTGTTTCCCTGAACATAATGGTAGACAAGGACATGGCCAGCCCCACCATGGCCAGTACAAAAAATACATATCGCCATGATGCAAGCTCCAGTATCTCTCCACCAAGAACAGGTGCTATGATAGGGGCTAACCCGTTAACCATCATTAGTATGGAAAAAAACCTGGTCAGTTCCGGACCTTTGCATATATCTCTGGCTATAGCCCTGGCTATAACAATCCCACAGGCACCTGAAAAGCCCTGAACAAACCGTACGGCCAAAAACAACACAATATTATCTGCTACCATACATACCAGAGAGGATACCATAAAGACCAGCATTCCAATTAATAATGGAGCTTTTCTCCCCCGCATGTCACTTATCGGTCCGGCAAAAATCTGTCCTATGGCCATGCCCAGCATTGTCATGGTCAATGTCATTTGAATGAGGGAAGTATTTATGGAAAATTCACTTTGCATAATTGGCAGGGCTGGTAAATACATGTCCGTAGCCAATGGTGCCATAGCCGCTAAAATGCCCAAAAAAATTGTCATCCAAAACCTGTTTTTTATTTCACTCACCCACACACCTCCAAACAAAGTATAAAATCAGCCCGTCGATAGGCATTTTTAACGCCTTAAGACAGAGCTTGTCATTGGCAAGCTCTAATTTGACAGCGTTTTGCCCAAGGGTCACCAGCTATGGGTAAAACGCAATAAAATAGAAGCCAATAAAAATCAGCTTCTACATTATATACCAAAAAAAATATATTGGTAAGTCAATAATTATTTTTCCAGCCCAATCGAAAGGTAAGCAGATTCCGGCGAATTATGGCAAATAATACACATAGTCACCCTTACGGGGAGGGGCTGAAGCCGGTTCATCTGCCGGATATCCTATGGCACAATGACCTATACCTTCAAATTCTCCATGGATACCCAACTTTCTCAGAAGCCCCTTACCATAATCAGATTCGAACTCTTCCTTGGCACGGTGGACCCATATACTTCCCAAACCTAGAGCAGCAGCTGCATTCAGCATATTTCCCATCACCAATGATCCATCATATATATGTGTACGAATACTCTTGTCTGCAAGAACTATGAGAATAACCGGCGCTCCATAAAAAGGATCAAAGCTCTCTGCCCAACCACCTATTTGCCTGTTTTGCTCCATCAATTCGTCCCTTATATGCTTATTGGTAACGGCAATAATTATTGGTGATTGTTTATTCATCCCCGATGGAGCAAAGGTACCTGCCCTGATTATCCTATTAATATCCTCCTTTTTTACAGGATCACTTTTAAAATTGCGACAGGATCTCCTCTCTTCAAAAACCCTTAATATATCCTCCATAAAGACGCTCCTTTCCATATTTATGTAACATAATTGTATCATAATTATTTTAAATATTTCTATAATTGTAAAAAATGATATACTATTGGAATCACCTTACACTAATTTACTTGTGTTTTTTTGTGCATTACTATATAATAATGACAAACATACTCATGAGTTTATCAACTTGTAACGAAGTTATACAATTTTGCCTTGACTAAATGCTGTTTACCATCAGTCAGGACATGAGACTTCTTTTTTTTTGAGCTTTAAACAAAATTCTTCTATATGCTTCATATATGATAATGAGAATACAGGTGAATTAATGAAAATCAACAGACTGCGTAAAATTCAGGAATTACTTGAAGAAAAAAAGAGCATTTCCATCAATGATTTATGTAATTACTTTGAGGTATCAAAAAATACCATTCGACGGGATATTGCAGAATTGGAAAATAGTGGCATCATCAATAAGGTATACGGTGGAATTGTTCTGCAGGAGCAAAAGCCTGAAAAGGATTCGGATGATATTTTGCAACGCACTGACAATGATAAGCTGCAAAAACAGAAAATTGCCCGTATGGCAGCCACACTGGTACAGGATGATGATGTAATATACATTGATTCCGGGACCACTACCATGCACCTGATGCCTTACCTGGAAGACAAGCATAACATCACAATTGTTACGGCTAGTATCCATGTAATCAATATTGCTGCAGCCTCCGCAAAATTTAACATAATTGCCACAGGCGGAACTATTTACGCCCCTACAAAAGCCTTTGTCGGTCCAAGCGTATTAAATTGCCTCAAGGATTACAACATATCAAAAATTTTCCTTGCCAGCACCGGTATTTCAATTGAAAAAGGTGCCACCACGGCCTCACCACTGGAATGCGATATTAAACGATACCTGGTAGATAAACCGGCAAAGAAAATCCTTATGGTTGACAGTAGCAAGATAGATTCTGCCTCCCTTATCACCTTCTGTAATCTTGATGAAATTGATTGCATTGTGGTAGATAAGGATTTACCGTCAAAGTATAGGGAATATTTTAAGGAAAAAAATATCGAAGTCATTATTTCCGAATAAACAAGGCACATTAAATTAATATTTGCTGCTTCTGTGTAATTCCAGCAACAATTAATGATTAATACCGAATTAAATAAAAAGGACTATGCAAAGTGATATATATCAATCTGCATAGTCTTTTCTATTGTCTCAACCATACCAGGCTTATGCCGCTTTTTGCCTCTTATATATTTTGCCTAAATGGGAAATGGAATTCATCATTACCAGCTTCCATTTACCCTTTTTATATTGCAGCACATTTATGCAGGTATTGTCCTGGTCAAGCTGATTATAATGTTCAAGTCCAATCCCCAAAATACTGCATATAAGTGCCATGTTTCCCTTTGAATGCGCACCTATAAATATTACTTTTCCAGGATATTTGGTCACAGCATCATCCAAGGCTTCACGATAGCGCTGCTGCAAGGCTGCTAAATTTTCACCTTCAGGAAGCTGTGCCTCCCATGGGGTTTCATTCCATTGCCGATATGCTTCCGGCTCCTCACGGGCCACATCCTTTTTCTTTTTGCCAGCCCAACGACCATAATTGATTTCCATCAGTCTTGGATCCGTATAGCTTATTTCCATTCCCTTGGCTTGAGCACATTTCTCTGTGGTTACATAAGCCCTTTTCATAGGGCTGGATATAAAAACATCAATATCTATATCCTTTATACTGTCCGCCAGCATATCTGCCTGCTCTAACCCGGTCTCATTCAAGGGAATATCCAAAATTCCCTGAAACTTATCCTGCTTATTATAATCTGTCTGACCATGACGAACTAAAATAACCGTAGTACTCTTTGCCTGAACAGAAAAGGAACTAACCAGACATAGCAGGAATATCATCCCTAACATTACATTGCCAAAAATCCTGTATTTATTCATATTTTACCCCCTATAACATTTTCCACAAGCTTTCTCATGAATATTTTACATTAAAACCTATTATTTTGAAAGAAAAATAGGAATGCAGTACAGGCTTGGCCTCACCACATTCCCATCAGATTAATTTTTATTGTAGGTACGATACATTTTTATAGGTTCCGGATTGTCATTAATGCTCCATACACCACAAGGACATACCCCTGCACAGATACCACAACCAATACACCGGTTTGGATCAGAAACATAACTCCAGGATCCATCTTCATTTTCTATTCTGGTAATAGCCTTTTCCGGACATGACTCCAGGCACATTTTACAGTCACGACAGGTCCCGCAGCTGACACAGCGAACATGATCGTCCTGAGGGCTACCCAGCTCACAGTGATGACACTTTGTAAAATAGGCCTTTGATAAACGCTCTGCAGGAATTTTCTCTTTTTCCTGGAAAGGTTCATATTCCCTGCCCATTACATACTGATCAACATAAAATGCAGCTTTTCTGCCATCACCTATGGCATCTGTCAGTCTTCCAGGTTTCACAACATCCCCGGCAACAAAAACACCCTTTAGGATGGATCTGTCCTTGGCATTAGGAATCAGCCAGCTATCACGGAATTTCTTTATATCTGCATCATCTGGCAGATAATCCAAAATTGGTGCTTCACCTATGGAAACAATCACTTCATCAGCGGCTATAAATCGTCCATCATTTGAATATATCCCTTCAGGGGTTATCTTTTCAGTAAAGAATGGCCATACCAGCTGTCCGCCCCGGCTCTCTACATATTCAATTTCATCTGCAAAGGCTGCCGGCTTTTGAACATCTACTGCAACTACACTCACAGCTCCCATATCAAAGGCAGCACGACAGGTATCCATTCCTGAATTTCCACAACCAATTACGACAACTCTCTTGCCAACCTTTGGATTTTCTCCACGATTTACCTTTTTCAGAAAATCCAGGCCCATTGTGAGCAGCTCCTTGCCTTCCCAATTGAAGAACCTGGATTCATGGCCACCTGTTGCCACAATCACTGCATCATTATCTCTGCGGATATCCCTGAAGCGAGGCTTATCAACCTTGTAGGAAGTAACAAATTTTACTCCAACACTTTCAATTCTTTTTAGCTCTGATTCCAGCAGCTCATGAGGCAATCTTCCTCTCGGGATGACCTGCTCCAGCTTACCACCAATCCTGTCAGCATCATCGTATACTGTTACAGTATGTCCTTTACGGGCCAACTGCCAGGCTGCCGATAATCCAGCCACACCTCCACCGATTATACCGATTTTTTTGCCAGTACTTTCTGTTGGTGGCTCAACTTCCCGCAGTGCTGACAAAAAGCCTAGCTGTCCAATCTGTATAGCTTCATCTATGGAACCACGGGTACAGCCATCCATACAAGGATTAGGACATACACTGCCACATACAGATCCAGGAAATGGTGTGTACTGGAGCTCCAGATCAAGAGCCTCCTCTAATTTACCCTTCCTTATCAGATCATAACGAAGCTGAGTCGGAATACCTGTAGGGCAGCTAAATTCACAAGGAGCCGCATACTTGCCATTGTCCCAGCTAGGAACACGCAGTCTGTATAATCCGGTAGAAATAGTGTTATGTACAGCAAAATCATCCATGGCAACATCAGAAAAAATTCCGCCCTTTACCCATTCCTGTTGCCGAAAATCCTTTATACTCATTGTATGGTTTGGCTGAGCATTCTTTTCTTCAAAGGTTAATGGTCTGAGCTTTTTCCATTGTGTCCAATCAGATAACTCCTGCTTTAATTCAATACGGTCAATTCTTGACAGGAATTCATCCATACCTCCGGCAAGAAAATCAATATCGTCCTGATCAAGCGCCAGGCATTTTATATCTTTTGGATAGCCTGCTACAGGACCACGGACATAAACTATACCGCCCACCATGCCAACACAGGCTCGCTCACCAAGAACGGAACTAAATTCTGCAGAATCATAACCACAAACTACCGCTCGGCCTCCACCCATAAATTCAAAGGAAAAGGACCCGGTATTTTTTAGAATCCATAATTCAGGCTCTTCATAAAGAGGATCATGTTTCATCAAAGAACCGCTTCGTGTTCCTGCACGGCCGCCAATAAAGATTTTTCCACCGGCAGAGCAATGACCTGCTGTATCGCCGGCATCGCCCTTTACGGTGATTATACCCCCGGCATTCAACCATCCGACATCGGCAGAGGTTGCACCATCCACTATTATTTCAGTATTTGGCAGACACATGGACCCCACACGCTGACCAGCATTGGTTACATGAAATACCAATTTCTTTCCATCCGGATTCCACAACGGTCCACCAATATCATGCTGTCCGGATGCAGCAATCTCAAATTCTGTTTCACCAGACCGCACAGCATCCTCTATAGCAAGGAGCAGGTCCTGAGTAGACATGCGCTCATGCCCATTCATGGTCTCAATTTTAAACATATACCATTACTCCTTTCTTAGCAAACATACTGAATGCCCAGCTTATCGGCTATTGCCTTGTCAGTGGAAACCAATGCATCACTGCGTCCTACAGGCAAGGAACTGTTTCCGATAGGTGCCATCAATTTCTTTAATTCAGCATCAAAGGCCAGGACGTAATCCACAATCTTTTGAGCGCCACGATCAATATCCAGTCGCTTGACAAGGCGTGGATCCTGAGTACAGATACCCATTGGGCATTTACCTGTATTGCATGAATTACAGCGTCCCATTTCATTCCCTACACAGCCCAGAAGCTGAATCAATACCTTGCCGACAAATACTCCGTTAGCTCCTAAACATATCATTTTAAAGGCATCTGCTGCAGCATTCCCGGTCATTCCTATTCCGCCACCACCATAAAGTGGAATCTGGCCCTGAAGCCCCTGCTTAACCGCAGCCTGATAACAGTCACGAATCTTTGAAACAACAGGATGCCCTGTATGATCCAAGGAGACCTCATTAGCTGCCCCGGTTCCACCCTGAATACCATCCAGGAAAAAGCCCCCACAAATCTTATATGGATCACGCAGAAGATTATTGTATACCGATACAGAGGTAGAAGATGCTGCACACTTGATTGCAACCGGCACACGAAAACCAAACGCTGCATTAAGGGAAAGGTGCATCTTTTGCACAGATTCCTCAATAGAATACAATCCCTGATGATTTGGCGGTGAGGACAATGTAGCCTTTGGAACACCACGAATGGCCTGTACATGCTCTGCCACCTTGGCAGCCGGCAACAGTCCTCCATCACCAGGCTTGGCCCCCTGACCGATTTTAATAAGTACACCAGCAGGATCTGTAACCATATGAGGAATTGCTTTTACAATCCTGTTCCAGCCAAAATGCCCGGAGGCAATCTGCAATATAAAATATTTAAGATAATCAGATTCCATCAACTTTACCGGCATGCCACCCTCACCGGAGCTCATCCGTACCGGCAAACCACATTTTTCATTCAGATAGGCACATGCCAGGGCAACTGCCTCCCATGCCCTGGTGGATAATGCACCAATAGACATATCAGAAAAGATTAAAGGATAAATCCAATTGACTGGTGGTACCTTGTGATCCATTTTCATTTTGCCATTTTCAAGATGCAATGGTAATTCTTTTGGCGACAGCACACGACCGAAGGGAGCACGAATATCAAAGGTATGACGGGCCGCATCCAGAGAAGGGTCTGTCATCTGTGAAATCCGGCCAACAACAATGCTGTCCAAAGTCCGCTGTGCATTAAGATTGGTACGGCCACCTCTCTTAATAGGTCCATTATCCTTTGATAATAAAACCTGCCTGCTGTTAGGATTACGAACAGGCCGAATGGCATTATTAGGGCATACCTTTTCACACATACCACAGCCACGGCAGTACTCTGTTAAACTGGCTTTTTGCTTAATGATTGGACGGGCAATATGACGATGCTCAGGATTTGGCTGACTGTCTGTAGATACCACAATGGACTGCGCCTGGGTTTCTACCTTGATAGCCTTAAAGGAACAGGCAGCAACACAACTTCCACACATAGTGCAGCGATCAGCATGATATTCAATTTTCCACGAAAGATCATTAACGGATATATCCTGTGTTTTTACTGCTTCCATCTCTGCACCTCCAATTCATTATTTATAACTATTACCTCTCGTTCATTAGGATAAATATCTTTTTCCCTATCCCTATCAGGCATAATTTCATTCAAGCCACATACCTCTGAGGAAATCGCAATCATTTCATCATTTTGCCCAAGCACTACCGGGCGAAGCTTCTTGGAATCGCAACAGGTAATCATCTGATTGTCCGGGAGGGTAGCAATTATTGTATTAGGTCCATTTATTTCCAAATGAGCCAATGATTGACGAATTGCCATCAATACATCCTTATCCTCACGATTTTCAATCTCCTCAAATGGCAATGGAGTGATTACATGCTTATAATAATTAATCGGCCATTTCAGTTCATGCAAAACATAGTGCAAAGTATAGAGGAAACACTGAGAATCTGATTCAAACCCAATATATCCCCTATGCAGTGATTTCTGAAATTCCTTGTTTTTAGTATAAAAAGTATTCTCCCCATTGGCACACAAGGTGTATCCCTGGAGGAAGAACGGATGGGCCGCATACCTTACAATGTCGTAGTTTGTGTTCTGACGGCACTGTACTACAATATTTTTTGCCATAAGACAACCATTATCATCCCAAAGATGGAAATATGTGGCAATATCCCTTGGATCTCCAATTTCCTTCAATGTCAGAACATCCGGCCAAAAAGAATATACAAACCCCTGGCCTGATTCTTCCAGCATTTTTCTTAAAGCTAATCTTGTATCGAGTAATAAATCCTGTTTCTCTTTTTCAGATAGCTCATTGTAATGTTCAGGAAAATCATAATTCCTGAATATATAATAAGGCATAGCCTGAATATCCAGATTCGGCTGCTTATTTGGTACAGGAATCCATTCGGCCAGAGGAATGTAGTTGTGACTATCCATATATTCCTCTACCATCTGATTTCCCTTCTGAGTGCAGGCCATAGAAAGAAGAGGTTTATCTTTATAATTTGAAAATGTCCCATACAAATCCTGCATCACCATGGCAAAGCCTGAATTATCATGCCCCTCCTGCTGAGGAAGCATTAAATGTAAAGCCTTTGAGGGATGAACAGGTACCTTACTTTTAATTGAACCAATTCTACACATCCTTACACTCCTCCAAACACACAAACCATTAACCATATCCACATGTAAAACACATTTGTTTCTGTATATTACATATTAACAAAACTGTAAG
>NZ_JAILFV010000186.1 GCF_024697385.1 Anaerovibrio sp. | reverse complement strand
ACAGTGACCTTTTCCAATTTTGAATTATTGCGTTCAACCAAATTTTTGCTGAAGCTGTTAATATCCTTGGTAAGTCCAATGAAATAAGCATTGTCATTTGGCTGCAGACTATCATCACCGTGTGGAATAATCATACGCTGTCCCCTGAAAATCATGGCAGCAATTATAGTTTTTGGCATATCAAGGTCCTTCAATTTGATATTGGATAAGGAGGAGTCCTTTTTTACCTTTGTTTCAAACAGGCGCACCTGTCCATCAGCGAAATCCTCAATGTTCAGGGCAGCAGGAACCATGAGGATACGGTTGATTTCCATGGCCATTATCAGCTCAGGATTCAACATCAGGTCAATATCAAAATTTGATTTAAGATATTCCTTTGCCTCAGAAATAAACTGCATATCCCTGATTCTGGCTATTGTTCGTTTGATACCATGCTTTTTGGCCAGGATACAAGATACCATGTTCACCTCGTCGGTGGCAGTTACAGCAATTAATACATCAGCATCCCGTATATCATCATTATTCATGGTTATTGGACTGGATCCATTGGCAGTGACAGTCAGTACATCAAGAGAATCCTGTATGTTCTGCAGGCGGGCTGCGTTATTATCTACCACTACCACATCGTATTCTTCCTGGGAAAGGCGTTCAGCAATAGTGTAGCCTAGCTTTCCGGCACCTACTATAATAATCCGCATAATGGGACCTCCTAACATTCAAGGGCATTTTCAAGGTATATGATACTATTTTCAGAATAAAAAAACCATAAAAATATTGATTTATCAACTATTTGTGGTCCAAATCTGCTATACTGTATAGGTAAAGAAAAGGTAGGTAATAGGTCATATGATAAATAATCAGCGTGGAGCAATATTTACTTTTACGGCAGTTTTAATTCCTTTAATAATGGTGTTTACCGGGATAGTGATTGATTTTGGAAATTTATACCTTCATCACTCCCGACTGCAGAATGCAGCCGACTCGGCAGCCTTGGCCGGTGGCTATGCTTTTGTTGCCTCTGATGATGAGACATATAATCATCCAAATGCCAATGAGGCTGCGGGATCATATATTGACAAAAATCATCCTGATGCTGATAGCCTGGATTATTTGTACCAATCCAGGGAGTCAGCATCAAAGCTGATTTACTTTAGAGTCACCCTTAAGGAAAAAGTCCCATTATATTTTTTGAGGTATTTTCCGTACCTTGGTGATTATGTGGATATAAGTGCCATAGGTTGTTCCAGATTCAGACGGAATGATCAAAACGCAACTGGCAGTGGCAGCAGTCTTTTCAATAATCTGTTTACTGTGGGTGGTAGCTTTTACTCCATAAACGCCATTCAGAATTATGATAATTTTAATATCTACCAGACCAAAAATAACTGTTCTACATATGATGGTGACATGGTTTTTACAAATCAGAATGGCTATAATAGTGCTGCTGACAAAATTTATTTAAAATCAGGGGCCTTCGGGGCTGACGGCAACTCTTCCATCACTGTTAACCAGGCGAAGGAGCAGGGATATGTCAATACTATGAAATATGATAGCAGTATTGATATAACTTCGTATTATAACACAACGATAAAGTCACTGATGTCCTTGGATTCAACTTATAAAATAACTGATCAGAACATGCAAAACCTGAACAGTGATACACTTAATAACTTGAGCCAGCAGGGGGTAAATGTTATATATTCCAGTCTCCCTAATTTTAATATAAGCCTAAGTGATGCCATTGTAGGCAGCAGTAATGATCCATTGTATATCATCTGTGATAACATCAATAATTTCAATACCAGTGCCAATATGCTGAATGGGCGGCCAATTGTTTTTGTTTATACCGGCTATGGGAATATGTGGCTGAATTGCAATGGAGGAACTTTTACCGGTAATATCTATGCGCCATATGGTTCAGTCAGTGTCAATGATAACAGATATGATTTTTATGGCAGCATTGTGGTCGGACAGAACCTCAACCTGCAAAGTCAGGGCTATTACAGCCAGAAGAACTATACTGGACCTACAGATGATACAGGTAATACAGAAGTGCTGTTAGTTGATTACAAGCAAATAAGTTGGGAATAAAAATGTGCCAGATCACTCTTGCAGTGAGCTGGCACTTTTTATTTTATGACTGGAGTTATCATTCTTTTGGGTTGATATGGGTAAATCAGAGAGGTAAGTGCATTATCAGGGTCCAATTCCTGTCCTGATTCCGGAGGGCTTCCAGGCTGCCTGCAGGAAGCTCAATGACCCCATAGGCCCTTGGTGCTATGCTGAAGCCTGTCCATGGCTTTAGTCTGTGACCGGTTTTAATGATATTCATGCTTTTATCAAAAAAAAGTACATCAATGGGAAATCTCATAAACATCATATGAATACTGCTGCATGGGTATAATATCAGTCCCGTACCCGGTAGCAGGGTCCTGCGCCCCATAAGTCCAATAAATCTTTTTAGGAAGGTATCGGCCACTTCAGCAGCAAAATGCAGTGATGTGCCCGCAGAACTTTTTAAGCAGATATCAATCATATTGTACCTCAAAATTGTTTCATCAAGGTCAGGATAGCCGGCAGTAATACAACTACAAACAATGCCGGAAAAATGAAAAAGATTAAGGGAAAGAGCATTTTTATCGGTGCCTTGAGGGCCAATGCCTTGATGGATTGACGCCTGCGCTCCCGCATATTTTCAGCCTGTATGGTAAGCGTGTTGCTGATACTGGTTCCCAGGCGTTCAGACTGGATAATTGATGTTATAAAAAGGGATAATTCCGGCAGTTCACAGCGAAGGGTCATGTTTTTTAATGCGAATCGTCTTGGTGTGCCCATGCGCATATCATCCATTGTCTGTCTGAATTCATCTATCAGTGGGCCGGTCATTCGCTGAATAATTTTTTTGATGGCTGCCTCAAAGGTCAGGCCTGCCTGCACGCTGACACACATCAAATCAAGGAAATCAGGCAATTGCTGAAGCATGAGCTTTTTACGCTTCTCGGCCATGATATTGAGAATGATAAATGGCATTGCGGAGCCTGCTGCGCCTCCGATAAAGGTAAATGCAACTTTTTGCAGCATAACCAAATTATTATTGCTGCTGGTGTAATTATATGCGAGAAAAATTCCCAATCCCATAAAGATAAAGCTGATGGCAGAAAAAGCCCCGGGAGAAAGCAGGTGACTTTTCCCGGCAAGAATTAAATGGTGCTCTATTTCATTCTTTATGGCTTCTGGGGTGAAATGGTAGAAAAAATTCTCGACAGAATTCAACCATGGTTTTACGGTTCTTTCATATAATGGAGTATCCTTTGGAGAAGCTTCTGTCTTGCGCAGAAGCAGGTTGTTCATTCTGCTGGCATCTACTGTATTAAGCGTATTCAACGAGTTCAGCCTCTGTTTTAAAGTGGCCTTTGGCAGTAAATATTTTGCAATCAGCCACAAAAAAATGAGGAAGAGCAGACATGAAACCGATACTGCAAATAAAAAGGTTATAAACATCAGAAATCTCCTTTTGCCGTATCTATATTTTGGAACAAATCAGGTGGCAGCTCTACTCCGTTAGCATGGAATTTTTCCATAAAACTTGGAAGCAGTCCGGTGGAATTAAAATGTCCCTGTGCTTTTCCGGTATCATCAATGCCATCCATTTCATAGTAAAACAAATCCTGGGTTGTTATAATATCTCCCTCTAAATGCTGTACTTCAGTAATATGAGTTATTTTGCGGCTGCCGTCCTTAATTCTTCCCTGGTGTACTATCAGGTCGATGGCAGATGAAATTTGTTCCCGTATAGCACGGACCGGTAAATCAAAACCGGACATCAGGACCATTGTTTCCAATCTGCTGAGTACATCCCTTGGACTGTTGGCATGAGCAGTAGTCAGAGACCCATCATGACCTGTATTCATGGCCTGCAGCATATCCAGTGCTTCTCCGGAGCGTACTTCGCCGACAATTATTCTGTCGGGGCGCATACGAAGAGCATTACGAACCAGATCACGAATGGTAATTTGTCCTTTTCCTTCAATATTGGCCGGGCGTGATTCCAATGTGACCACATGGGGCTGTTGGAGTTGGAGCTCTGCAGCATCTTCTATGGTAACAATGCGTTCATTGCTGGGAATAAATGAAGAAAGGGCATTTAGTGTAGTGGTTTTTCCCGAACCGGTACCACCTGATACCAGAATATTTATGCGAGCATTGACACATAGTTGGAGAAAAGAAGCCATTTTCCGGTTTAATGTGCCAAAATTAATCAGATTATCAAAGGTAAGGGGGGTACGGGAAAACTTTCGGATAGTGAGCACAGGTCCCACCAAGGATAGGGGAGGGATGATTATATTTACTCGGGAACCATCATCCAGACGGGCATCTACCAGGGGTGATGCTTCATCAATTCGCCTGCCAAGAGGGGATAAGATTCGCTCTATTATATTCATCAGGTGCTCGTTATCATGAAAATGTATATCCGTAAGGGTCAACTTGCCCAGTCGCTCCACAAAAATCTTTTTAGCCCCATTAACCATTATTTCAGTAATGGAATCGTCCTTAAGGAGACTTTCCAATGGTCCAAGGCCAAGCATTTCATCGCGAAGTTCATTTACTATTTTTACGCGTTCACCACGGGGAATAGCAAAGGGATTTTCATCCATGACCTTTTGCACATAGGAGTCGATTATCCGTTCAATTTCAGCAATATCCTGATTTTTAGATGATAAAACCATCTGTTCTGCAGGGGTCATTTCTGCAACAATGCGCTGATGAATCTGAAGCTTGGTTTTATGGTAGGAATTGTCAATTGGCTCTGCGGATCTGGACGCAAATATTCTTACCTGAATATTAAGTTGATTTGGTCGGCCTAATCTATCCAGAAGTGACAAATGAAATTCCCCCTTTCACCATTAATTATCCTTGTCCGGACTGTACATGATATATTCCATAGTTATTGCATCAGCAGTATAACTGCTGGAAAATCCATTAAGCAGACGGGCAATATATGACTGGGAGGTATTGTATGTTGCGGTTGCTGTTACAATAACCTCGTGTCGTGTATTATCATGTTTGATGGTGAGATACTTATTATTGGTACCGGTGGTACGGTCTGGCTCCCATTTGTATAAATCACTTTTTAAAACAGCATATTGTGTGTTGTTAATAATGATATTCGGATATTCATCCTCTGTATCAGCCAGTGAAGCCTCATGGGCAACGCTTCTGACTGTATGATTCAGCATGAGATAATCTGAAAATGCAAAGCCTGTATATATAATGCCAAAAATAAACAAAAGAAAAAGAGGCATGATAATGGCGAATTCCACAATGGACTGTCCCCGTTGGAATTTCATACATCATGCCCCCTTATATTTTAAATAATAAATAATTGTCTGCCCTGATCAGTTATTGGAAGACTGAGTGCTCTGATCCTGGCTGCTACTGTTAGAAGTAGAATTTGTATTGGCGTTGTTAAGGGTGCTGGTTACATTGGAGAAAGTGGTCTTGATTGCTGAACCAATACCGTTGGAGGAGGTCATATATGCAGCGATACCTACTATAAATGCAAGTATGAGAGCATACTCAACCATTCCTTGACCCTTTTGAGCTAAATAACGCAGGCTGAAGTTTTTAAAGAATTTGGACATAAATAAATCTCCCTTCGAAAATAGGTTTGAATGTGTCTTTTGTACTACAAAATATATCGTACAAAAGTTAAGTGAAATTAACTGTCCTACATTATAAAATAAATTATTTAATTTGTATAGTGCTTTTTGCTCATTTTTATTGAAAATATAAAAAACTTAAATTACATATCAATATCGATGATTTTTCGAATAATTATAAACCCAATGAGCTCTAAAATTAAGGCGATAACTATAGCATAATAGCCAATTTCATTTTCAAAAAGAGGTCTCAGATAGTCCGGATTGACAATATAGATCAATGCACCCAGTGCCAATGGCAAAATAGCCAGTATAATGCCTGATAATCGTCCCTGAGCCGTGAGAGTCCTGATTTCCCGGCGCATTTTTATCCGATCGTTAATGGTAACACTTATGGTGTCTAAAATATGGGACAAATTACCCCCTATTTGCCGCTGTATGAGTACAGCGGTTACAACCAGCTCAAAGTCCTTGTTTTGTAGGCGTTGGGTCATATGTTCCAAGGCTGTTTCCAGAGGGACATTCAGATTGGTCTCCCGGATGAGTAATTCTACTTCACGGGAAGCAGGTGGATTCATTTCATTGCTTATATATTCCATGGCCTGCATAAAGCTGTATCCTGACCGCATGGCATCAGCAATCATTTTCAGCATATCACTAAGCTGATTTGAAAAGGCATTCTGACGCCGATGAATCCTGATTTTTAATATAATCACCCCAATTGCTATGCCACAGAATAAACCAATTATTATACTGAATACATCAAGGGTACAAAAGAAGAATATAATTGCTGTCAATAATCCCAGCAAACCAAGCAGTATTTGGAATTCTGTTCCCAAAAGTGGCCAATCAGCCTGTTGCATCTTCAGATCAAAATAATTATTTTTCTGAATCTCATGGGTCAGCCTGCCAATTTGGTGGAAGAGTTCAAGGGCTTTTTTTTGTATGGTGACTGTCAGTTTCCGGGAAGATACCGTTTCAGTACCATAATTTGAAAAAAACTCCATCCTTTGTCGAACTTTTTGGTTTTTGTTCCTTTTATATTTAAGAATAAACATTAATAGACCAAAAATGGCAAAGGAAGTAAGCAGGGAGATAATAATTTTAAAAATCATCTTCATCATCCTGTTTGTTCATTATTATTTTTTTTGCCAGAAAATTAATCCTTTGGGAAAGGATGCTATTTGGATTTAAATCCAGTGCCATATGACCATCATCTACAGCGTCGGAAATTTCGAGAAAAGCATTTGGGATGATTCCTTCTACAGGATAGCCGATGGCATCCGCCAATTGCTTTTGCGCTGTAATAGTGCAGGGCTCCACACGGGTAAGTAATGTCTTGACCCTTTTCTGGTAATCCGGCCAGCACTTGAAGATTTCCAGGGCCCGTTGAATGTGCTGTAGTTCATAACCCCCATTCAGCATGCTGACAATATAGGTGATATCAGACATTTCGGCAGCGGCAATGGAAGTAGGGTTAAATCCGGCAGGAACGTCAATAAGCAGATACTGAAAGAGATTTTTTGACATATTTATCAGGGACTCAAGGGCCGGAATACTGACCCTGTCTATGAGGCTGGGCTCTTTTGTGCCACAGAGGACAGATACATTCTTAACCAATGGAACATAGTATGAATTTAGTGAAACCGGGGACAAAAAATCAGTATCCCTGGCAGCTTCAACAATAGTGCTTTTCGGGGTAAGGTTGAAAAACAGGGCCATATCTCCAAACTGAAGATCGGCGTCAATAATACCAACAGTGCTGTTTGATCGTCTGGCAATAGCCATGGCCAGGTTCGCTATCAGGGTTGTTTTGCCGCTTTTCCCCTTTGGACTGAAAAAAGTAATTACCTTGGAGGTGGTATTGAATGTGCTGTTACTGAAGGAGGCGATGGCCTCAGTGAGGTCGTCACTGGAAAAAGGTTTTACCAGAAAGCACTTGGCACCGGCATTTACATAAAGGCTGGAGCTTTCTGCATGCCATTTTTCTCCGGTGCATATAATCGCTGCATTAGGAAAAACACGGCTGAACTCTTCCAATACGCGTATACTGTCCTGATGGTCCGCATCCAGCAGTATTACAGATGGCGTAAACACAATTCCCTGTCCCAGGGCTTCATTGGCATCCTGATACCGGGCCACCAGCTTGACATTTTCAGTATTGTTTATGATATTTGAGAGCTGTTCCAGCATCAGACGATTGCCTTCTACCAGCATGATATTATGCATCATCATAATGAAGGAACCTCCTTATCCAAAAAATTTAGAAATCCATGATGAGGATTTGTCTTTGTAGGTGGACATGTACCCTTTGTTGGTGTATTTTGATACCAGTGACTGCAAGGCCCGGGTAAGGTCGCTTTTTTGATCGCTTAATACCAATGGAATACCTGTTGCTATGGATTGTCTTGCCGATTCAAAATCATTGGGAAGTATATGATAAAAATTGTCGCCCAGAATTCTTACTACATCCTGTAAATCAATACGGGTTTTGGCGTCACTGCGGTTCAACACAAGACGAATTTTATTGGCATCATAATTCAGGGTATTAAGGGTGTCATTGCCAATTTTCATGTTTTTTATCGTAGGAATAAAATCGACTATCCCCAGAAATGTTACTATTGTACTGATATCCAATAATGCCAGGTTCAATACACTGAACATGGAAGTAGTGTCAATGATTATATAATCATATTGGCTACGCAGCTTTTTTATTACATCAATTATGGAATCAGGCTCAAGGGTATACGCTTCTTCCAGTTTTTGGGGAGCCGGTATTACCTGAAAGGATATATTGTTATAGGTGTAGGTGGCCAGCAATGGTGTCAAAGGGTGACTGCTGTTGGTTTTCATTGTGTCACACAGGGTTGTAATGCTGTAATCTGTGTTCAGCTGCAGATAGTTTTTTACATCACCGAACTGCAGGTCAAAATCAGCCAGGCATACACTATAGCCTTCGCGGGCCAATTCTGAAGCCATGTTGATGCCGATAAGGGTTTTTCCCACGGCAGAGGATGTACTGAAAAATGTAATAATTGCACCATCTATTTGTGACTCATTCATTTGTCTGTCTCCTGCTTATTAGGGTTGATTTTCTTCATGGCATTGTAATTGTTTCTGGCTTCCTCAATTTCATTAATCATCCTGTCAGAGGCCTTTATGTCATTATTACTGTCTACGATAGTTGGTGTAATCAGGATGATCAGCTCGTGCTTATCCTTGCTGGTGCTTGTATTCTTGAAGAATTCACCAATTATAGGAATGCTACTGAGGATAGGTATCTTGCTGACAGTTTTGCTGTCACTGTTGTTCATCAGACCACCAATGGCCATGGTGTGACCGTCAGGAATGTTGATGCTGGTTGAAGCCTTACGGGAAATAAGGGCAGGAATTTTGCCGGCTGTAGTTGAAACGGCATTGGCACTGTCCAAGGAACTGATTTCTGCCACCACCTTGGTAGTAATTTTCAGGTCAGGGGTAGCTGTTGGTTGGATATGGAGTTTTATACCATATTCACGCCATGTAACAGAAATGTCTCCCTGTTTGCTGGTAGGAATTGGAATTTCTCCACCGATAAGAATTTCAGCTTCTTTGCCGCTAAGGGCTGTAATGTTAGGCCTGGATAAAATCTTGGCCTTTCCATCCTGAATTAATGCATTCAGCTTGAAATTGATATTGTTATAGAATTTTGAGCCATATTCCTTGTAATCCTGGCCACCATAAAAGCTGCCAAAGGTAATGCCACTGAAATCAAGAGAGCTGTTTCCTATTGCTCCGGTTGATCCGGTGATAATTCCAATGTCACGGGCATCAGAGGTGGTAATATCTATGACCAGTGCGGCCAGGTTGATCTGGACAGGATCGCTCATTTCCAGCAGGTTAATGACCTGATCCTTGTTTTCTACAAACAGGGATGCGATATTCTGTGCCTGTTCCTTTTCATACTGGTTAACTACTGTGCCCTGAAGAAGAATTTTGCCATCGACTTTTTCCACAGAGACACCTGGAATGTTAATGGCTTTTTTTATGGTATTTGCAGAATTTGAATCTGTAGCAGCTACACAAACCGTAATCTGTTGCAGGGTCCCGTCATTGAACCATACAGTCAGGCTGGTTGAGCCAGGCGATATGGCAATAATATTCAATGACTGATTATTGATGACACTAACATCTGCAATTTTTGGATTGACCACAGCAACGCGTATAATATCTGAGGCATCAGGGTTGGAATAGAAATAAGACTGATTTACCTCTAATTCAAGGGACTGAATCTGAGCTTCTGTCATAGAAGGCGGAAGCAAAAGAAATATTGCAGTAATCAATATTAAGATATTCAAATGCCAGGAATATATTTTTGTTATCATTTTAATTACCTTCTCTTGTTACGGTTGTACCACGAATTATCTCAATGTTTCCGTATGTTTTAGCTGGTTTGGGCTGCTCGGCGGGGATTGAAGGAGCCGGTGGAGTATATGAAGGTTGTGGCTGTACCGGTTTTACAGGTGCAGATGCCTGTGGAGCAGTATGATTATTCAACTTAGAGTATTCAGTAAATGCACTGAAGGTATTTCTTGGTTTATATGGCCTTAATACCAGATATAAGGTACCTGCATTGGCATTTGTCAAAAGCTTCAGGGCATCCTTTGGGGTGACGGCCAGGGTGGCTGTTGCCGGAGCCTGAATAGCGGAAATGCCTCCCCCGGTATTGCCGGGAGGAGTATTTTTCCCTGTATCGCCGTTTTGGGCTGCACCCTTGTTGTTATCACCCTCACTTAAAGGCGTTTTGTTGATGGCCAGAAGGAGAACATTCTGCAAAATTATATTGCTGGATACGCGTTTGTCATTATTACTGCCGGTTATAACCATGATATCAACATAATCTCCGGGCCGGGCAAATCCTGCAACTCCGGTTACATCATTGATGGCTATGGAAACAGCCCTGCAATCTGGTGGGATCCAGCCTGTAAATCCAGCCATCTTTATATCCATGAGAACCTTTTTGGCGGTAATGATATCATCCTTGTAAATCTGATTTTCTGCTGGTTTTCCAACGATTTCGGAGGCATTGGTTATGGCACCATCCGGGACTAGGTCCTTGGGAACTGCTACGGACTTTACCATATTGGACTGAATCAAAGTCCTCGGAGGAATATCCTGGGCGGCGGCTATTACCTGTATGGTTTCCCTGTTGTCGTTCTGCTTCGTAGAAGATGAATCGCTTCCCAGGTAAAGAAATACCATAAGGCCTAATAAAAGACTGACAATAGCCGATGCTATGATCCAATACCTGTAGTTTATGTTTTCAATAAAGCTGGAAATGTTTTGAAAAAAAGATGATTTCATGTGAATACCTGCCCTTGCAGTTAATTTTTATTTACTAACTATGATATCATATAATTATACTAGCGTTGTCAAATTATGGTAAATTATTTTTCAGTTTTTGTAAGATTATTGTTTATCAGGAATGTCGATATGGTGTTTAATCTTATTAGCTTCATAACAAGTGTAAGATGGCCCCTTCCTCTTTAGGTGGGGGGAAGTAAATCATGATAAGGTTGATATAGGATAGAGGATGGAGATGGTCTGGTGGTGCAAATAGTAATATTGTGGGCATTATTTTTGTTTATGGCCGTGGGAATAAATAAAATCATGCTTTTCTGGACATATAAATTAGCGGAGGAAAATCAGGATGTGGCACTGTCCTTTGTAAGTTGTGAGAAGGGAATAAATAATGCTGTCCTGAAAATTATATCGACCAGTGTTCCGGTGCTGGCAGCAGGAGTTGCATGGTGGAGCAGCGGTTTTAGTGCCGGGTATACCTTCCAGACATATATACTGGCTGTGTTTATGATGCAGGTAGTTGTCAGCGACATGTTTTGGCAGCTGATCTTTGACAAACAGCTGATATTATTTCTGATTATAGGGATAATCCGGCTTCTTTTGCAGGGATATCCTATTGCTGACCATTTGGAAGCATCTGTTATAGGTGGAGGCCTGTTCTTGCTTTTGGCAGTACTGACCAGGGGTGGTTTCGGTGGCGGTGATGTTAAGCTGCTGGCCGTATTAGGGCTTTGGTTGGGCTGTGAGGACCTGCTTTCTACAGCTGTTATGGGAATAATATTGGGGGGATTGGCGGCCCTGTTTCTTTTGCTGACAAAAAGGTGCCATAAAAGAGATATGTTTCCCTATGGACCTTATTTTGCCCTCAGTGCTTTGATAGTTTCATTGTTTTGTTGAGTGCCTTCAGTTATTTAATGCCCCAGTATTTTTTTCAGTTCAGTCCAGTCCGGAAGCTTAGCTGCCTCCTGTAGCGCATTTAGCTTGTCAGAGTCATCCTTACTTAGTGCGTATCCATTTAATTCCTGTAGCATGTAAGTAAGGCTGTCATAATCGAAGGATTGAATGATTTCCTCCAGGGTTTGCCAGGCCTCGGTCAATTCTTCATCACTGATAGGTATCTTTTCTTCTTCAGTGGCAGTATCTTTTTGGATCAATGGTTTTAGTGCATTGATGTAATTCTGGCAGAGAGACAGCAGTATTGGAGTGTCTGTAGTCAGTTCATCCAGATATTTATTGTTTCCTGCATCCTCCAGACGGCGGGCCTTCTCTGACAGTTCTGTGCAGCCGGCAACCCGTGCGGTACTTTTCAGGGCATGGACTTTTGTGGTGTAGTTAAGGCAGTCCTTGGCCTCGAAAAATCTTTGAATTTCCCGGGAAGTACTTGGGAGAGATTCTGCAAATACCCTTAAAGCATCCAAATAAGCATTGACGCTGCCACAGTGCTTTATTCCAGCAGCCGTGTCCAATCCGGGAACTGATATAAGCCACTTCGGAAGCTGAATATTGGTGTCCGGGGTTTCTTCAAGGGCTTCAACTTGAGTGAGGACCTTTGATTCCGGCAAATAATCCATCAGGCATTGATCGAGTTTTCTGCTGTCTATAGGCTTTGTCATATAGGCATCAAAGCCGGCCTGTATATACATTTCAGCTGCTCCGGCAACTGCATTGGCAGTCAGTGCAACAATTGGGGTATGGATATTCGGACTGTCATTAAATTTTTTTAGTTCATTTAGAGTTTCGATACCATCCATTCCAGGCATCCTATGATCAAGGAAGATTAAATCATAGGATTTTTTTTGTGTAAGCTTTAGACACTCATAACCACTGACAGCTGTATCTACTTGTATTTTTGTGCGTTTTAGCAGGCCTTTTATTACCGTCAGATTCATTTCAGTGTCATCTACTACTAAAATATTTGCATCTGGTGCAATAAAGGTTTGCTGGTTATGTGAAGCATTGGCCTGGGACTGATGATAGGCCTCATTATAATCACCCATTGGAGCCCAGTTAATCACCTGTTGTTTCACAGTGAAATAGAAGCAGGAGCCTTCTCCATATGTACTGTCCACTTCCAGAGTGCTGCCCATCATGTTTAGCAGTCTTTGTGATATATTTATGCCCAAGCCTGTACCTTCAATAGTGCGGTTACGCTCTTCTTCAATTCTTTTAAAGGCCTCGAAAAGTTTTGAAATATCCTCCTTTTTAATGCCTATGCCTGTGTCAGTGACGGCAACCTTCAATGATATGTCCTTGTCAGTCAGTTTTTCCCATTTTATGGTAAGGGTAACAGTTCCCTCTGGGGTATATTTAACTGCATTGGTAAGTAAATTGGTAATTATCTGGCGGATTCGTAATTCATCTCCCACTAACATACATGGGAGGTCCGGGGCGGCATCGACATTGAAGGCAAGGTTCTTTTTAGCTGCCCGCAGGGAAATCATGTTTACCAAATCATTTAATAATGAGCTTGGAGCATATTCAGTAGGCAGTATTTCTAATTTGCCGGCTTCAATTTTGGAAAAATCCAGAACATCATTAATTAAATTAAGGAGTGTATTACCTGCAGAAGCGATATTTTGGGCATATTCAAGAATAGTTGGATCAGTTGCCTCCCGTAGAATCATTTCATCCATTCCCAATATGGCATTTATAGGGGTGCGAATTTCATGGCTCATATTGGACAGGAAATCGCTTTTTGCCTGATTGGCGGCATCAGCCGTTTTGGCCATAATCTTTAATTCCTCATTGGATTGCGTTAGTTCCTGTGCCATCGCATCCAAAAATGTAGCCATGCGGTTTGCCAAAGGTATAATGTTATATGTATCCATGGTCTGCACCGGGATATTGCAGCTGTCCGGATTTTTGATAGGACCTTCCCGGAAGCCTACTGAAATCAACGCACAGTTTAAAATGCCACCCTTTCCTTGGTGGTGGTAGATTTCAGCGGAGCCATAATTTGATACCAACTCTGGAGCAAATTCACGGTAATAATCCAATTCCTTGTTGGCAAGTTCCTGTAAAAACAGTACCCGGCTGGAACAGACTGATAAGAAAATGCCATCAGGAGCAAAGCTGCACATCCTTCGGCTGATACGGGCTGTTTCCTGGATCATTTCATTGTGGACACCATAGGTGAGTCGGATGGTTTCACCATCATAGACATCGCCATTGAAATATAATCGTTTTTGGTCATCATGCCCGATAGGTACCCAGGCAATCAGACAACCGTTTCGTTCTACGGCCAACGGAAATTCTGCTATGTTAAATACAAAATTATCATCCGGGAGTACATTCAAATAATGATGATATATTTCTGTTGCCGGCATATCATTTAGTTTTGTGATACAATTTATGGCAGCAGTTTTTGTTATGGTCAGTGCCTTGCCAAGAGGCTTCCAGCCCAGCACATAATCACCATGTACATCTAGTTCTGAACCGTAAAAAATAACCATAACTATCCCATGATTATATAATTGATTGCCTATGACAAAGGGCTTGTGATAATCCTTGAGATTCAGCAGGGCCAAATTCTTCTGGTTTGTTGGAATGTCAGTGATATTCTTAAACACATTTGTTGCCGAACCAAAGAATAAAAGATGGTCATTCTCCTTTGTCAGCCTGTTGAAAAAATGAATGAATTCCGGGTTCATACAGCTGCAGTATACACCCACTGCCTTGGCATCCGGACAGGCAGCTATCTCCTTTGACACATTGGAACTCCAGGTAACATCATCCTTTGAACATTCGTCATAAGTCAGCAGCTTTATTTTGGCCTGTTGGAAGTAATTGACACTCATGACCATATAGCTGTTTTTTGTTTTTTGGAAAAATATTATTTCCGAAATACCGGTTAATACAGCCTGTGGCAAAACTGAATGTATGCATTTCTGTACCTTATCAAGTAATTCGTGGTCAAGACTGTAGCAGATAAGATGAATATACAACGAAGAACCACCAATGGAATCAAAAGTGGCTTTTATATCCTGTACTGTCCGGGAAAAATCCTGCCATTTCTCTGGCTCCCCATCGTAGTTTTTAAAAAAAATATATTTTTTTTGCAGCATAAGTATTTCTCCTTAGGATATGGAAACACAGTCATTGACAAATATGGGCATGATTTTTGGTATAGTTATCCTGGATTACAGTACATTGGAGTCGTGCAGCTTTTTATATTTTTGTTTATCGAAAAATTCATCAACAGCTCCTATGAGCTGCAAGCGGTCCAGGCTTTTTAGCAGATATCCGTCAGGCTTTAGGGCCAACACCTTCATGACGCTTTCCGGATCATCCTTCCCGGTGAGAAATATCACAGGAATGGAATCTACCTTTGATTCGCTCCTGATCATTTCCAGCACTTGTGGGCCGGAGGTAACAGGCATTTCATAATCCAACAGGATTAAATCAGGTGTGTTATCAGCGATGTACATCAGGGCCTGGGTGCCTGAAGTTACTATCGTCACCCGATATTTAGTGGATAGCCAATCCTTGACCATCTTCAGAAAGGTGCCGTCATCATCAACCAGGAGGATGCTTTTGCGACGGGCCAGATCATCATTGGCCTTCAGCAACCAATCCGCCTGTGCCACCATTTTCTTCATATCAAATGGTCGCTCAAAGGTTGAGGCTATTAAGGCGGCAGGGATAGTACCCTGTGCTGTTTTGATTTCTGAAGCAGTGCCGATTACCATGAGGAGCTTGTCCTCCTCAGTGCAGATATCCTTCAGATAAACCAGGGCGTTGGTAATGTCATCCACATAATCGCCAAGATACAATAAAATCAGGTCAACATTATCCTTGTGCTGTTTTATTTCATCTATTGTGGGTTGGACCTCTACAACCTGGTAGTTGTCCTCGATTAGATTTTTAGTGATAGTTCCTACCATAAAGGATTTTCCCTTATGTACCAAAAGAATTGTTTTCATCATGTTTTTCCCTTTCTGTTTGAGGCAAATTAACGCTAATTATTTTTTTATATTCTAGAAATCCTTTTATAATTCCTGCAAAAATCCCCCATCTGTTGGATGGGGGAGGAGAATTTACATATGTTATTGTCTATTGGACAGATCCTGAAATTTTGTGAATTGCTTCTGGAAGACCAGTTTTACCGTATCAACAGGGCCGTTACGATGTTTTGCTACGATGATTTCGGTTATATTTTTGTTTATGGTTTCTGGATCGTAGTAATCCTCGCGGTATAGGAACATTACAATGTCAGCATCCTGCTCCAGTGATCCTGATTCACGCAAATCACTCAGCATAGGACGCTTTACCTGGCGGCTTTCTACACTGCGGCTTAGCTGTGATAAGGCGATTACCGGGACATTCAGTTCCCTGGCCACGGCCTTTAGGGAACGGGAAATCTCAGAGATTTCCTGTTGTCGGTTATCATTGCCCCCCTTGCCGGTTCTTCCCTGCATGAGCTGTAAATAATCTATTATAATCAGGTCAAGGCCATGTTCGGCCTTTAAGCGACGAGCCTTGGAGCGAAGCTCAGTAATGGTGATGCCTGCAGTATCATCAATATATATAGGAGCTGATGATACTTTGTCGGCAGTATTCATCAGCTTTGCCCAGTCCTGTTCATTCAGGTCACCATTTTTCAGCTTTTGTGAATCAATGCCACCCTCTGAACAGAGCATACGCTGCACAAGCTGCTGTTTTGACATTTCCAGGGAGAAAAAGGCAACATTCTTCCTGGATTTTATGGCTACATTGGCAGCAATATTTAATGTAAAGGCCGTTTTTCCCATACTTGGGCGGGCTGCCACCAGAATCAGGTCAGATGCCTGTAACCCTGAGGTCAGGCTATCGAGATCCATAAAGCCGGAAGGAATGCCGGTCAGGCCTCCTTTTGATTCGTAGAGTACATTGATTTTATCGAATGTTTCAATGACAATCTCCTTCATAGGAGTAAAATCATTGACATTTTGCCGATGTGCGACCTCCATGATCATTTTTTCTGATTTATCAATGACATCCGTTACATCATCTGATGCTTCATATGCCATGCCGGCAATATCTGTTGCTGTATTGATAAGGTGCCTTAAATCGGCCTTTTCCCTTACGATATTGGCATGGTAGGTGACATTGGCTGCCGTGGGCACCATATTGGCCAAAGCAGTGACAAAGGTAATACCGCCCACCTTATCCAGGTTGTTGTCCTTATCCAGGTAATTGGTCACAGTAACAATATCTGCCGGTTCATTTTTGTTAAACAGTGCCAACATAGCTTTATATATTATTTTATGTGCATCGCGGTAGAAATCCTCAGGCTTCAGAATCTGGGAGACTTCAGCAATAGCATCCTTTTTTATTAGCATAGCCCCTAATACTGCCTGCTCGGCGTCAATATTTTGTGGGGGCATCCGATCTATGTTTTGCATGATAATTCTTCTCTCCATTTAGTTTTAGGCAGAGCAGAAAACTAAATGTTAATCAGTCTGCTCCTCAGGACCCAATAATAATTCAAAGGCCTCCTTGGCAGTTTTTACAGTATGAATGTTTAAGCCAAGGTGATTCTTTGGGATATCCTTTTCGTTTTCGGCGGGAATAATCAGGTTAATAATGCCTGCCTGCTTGGCTCCATAGGCCTTTTCAAAAACTCCACCAACAGGCCGTACCTTGCCGTGGAGGGAAATTTCCCCTGTTATGGCAGTGTCCTGGCGTATAGGGCGCCTTGTAATGGCTGAAAGGATAGCTGTCAAAATAGCTGTACCGGCACTGGGCCCATCAATGTTACCACCGCCGATTACATTGATGTGGATATCATAATCGTGCATGTCCTTGCCGGTGAGCATGCGAATAACAGAGGCAGCATTGAAAACGGAATCCTTGGCCATGCTGCCGGCTGTTTCATTAAAGCGTACAGTACCCTTTCCTTCCTCCCTGGCTTTAAAGGCAATGGCTTCGATTTCGATTACCGATCCCAGAAAGCCTGCAACACCCAAGCCAAAGATATGGCCTATTTCCATGCGGTCAGAGGCCTTTTTTGTAATATAAGGACTGAGACGACTGACCTGAGCTACCTTGTAAATATCAGCTTTTTCAATTGCTACCGGACTATCTGTATCGGAGGTATTTCTTTCCAGTGCAAGGCTGTAGGCATCAGCAAGTATATTGATGGCTTTACGGCCTTCAATGGTATATTCACTGATTAATTTGGCAACCCCATCACCCAAGGTAGCAGATAATTTTTCTGCTGCATTGGAAATGATTTCCTGTATATTGGCTGGTGTGAGAGGCTCGAAATATATTTCGGCACATCTGGACCTGAGAGCCGGATTGATGTGTGATGACTCACGAGTCGTAGCACCAATAAGCACAAAGTCAGCAGGAGCACCCTCATCAAATAATTTTTTAATATAAGGAGGAATTTTGTCGTCTGCCGGGTCATAATATGCAGATTCAAAGTAGGCGCGCTTGTCTTCCAGGATTTTTAGCAGCTTGTTTTGCAGCATCATATCCATTTCGCCTATTTCATCAATAAATAAAATGCCACCATGGGCATCAGTGACCAGACCAGGTTTTGGTTCAGGAATGCCCACATCGGCCAGGTCTTTCCTGGCACCTTGATAAATTGGATCATGAACGGAGCCAAGGAGCGGGTTGGTCATATCCCGTGGATCCCAGCGCAGAGTGGTTCCGTCAGTTTCAATAAAAGGCGCATCCTCCGCAAAAGGAGAAAGGCGGCGCTTTTTTGCTTCCTCCAGTACCAACCGGGCAGCAGTAGTCTTGCCCACTCCCGGTGGTCCATACAGGATAAGATGCTGTGGATATGGGGAGCTCAGCTTTGCCAGCAGCGAATCAACAGCTCTGGATTGACCAACTATTTCATCGGTAGAGGTTGGGCGTAAAAGCTCCATCACCGATTGGGTCAGGCTGATTTCCTCAAGTTTTTCCAGTTGCTCTCTCTTTTTTTGTTCCAGGGGAGATTCAATATTTTTTTTCTCTTCCTTCAGGAGCTGCATCTTGATATCTTTTACATAGTCGAGATGATTTTCCTCCAGGCGTTCAGCAACCTTTTTTTCCAGATCATCCTCTACAGAGCGTCTGGCAAGGATGTCAGAGAATTGCTCGGTAAGTCTGTCCAGAATTTCCGAAGCTTCATCATCGCTTGGGATGTCCTTGATGGTGGGATTATCGCTGATAATTCTCTGTAAAGCCAGTATACGCTCACCTCGTTCGGGTGAGCGTATATATTGCAGGGCATCCATCTTTCCTGCCTTTATTACCAGTCGGTCTGATCCATAATAGTCTACAAGCAGGCTGAACAGCGCATCGACTTTTCTGTCCAGCTCATCCTTGGGTGGGAGCTCCTTGGACAATGCATTTTTCGCAGCTGCTACATCAGCCTCTTTGTCCTCTGTTTTTAAGTTCAGAAGTTTAGAAAAAAAGTTTTTCATAATAGCACCTGCATCAGCCCTTTATTATTTCCAACTTTATGGTGCTGGTGATTTCCGGATGTACCTTTATGATGACATCATAGGTACCGACACCGGTTACTTCATCCTTGATGGAGATTTTCCGTTTGTCGATATCAATATTATGCTGTTTTTTTAACACTTCTGAGACATCCTTGCCGGTTACTGAGCCAAACAGGCGGCCATTTTCACCAATTTTTACAGGTATTTTTATAGTAACCTGGGACAATTGGGCTGCCATTAACTTGGCTTCGTCTGTATCCTGCGCTTTTTTTCTGGCTGCGGAGCCAGCCTGTGCCTTTGCTACATTTATGTTATTGGAGGTAGCTTCAACAGCTGCTTTTTTTGGCAGCAGGAAGTTGCGGCCGTATCCGTCGGAAACCTCTACAATATCACCTTTTTTACCTACATTTTTAATGTCCTTCTGTAATATCACTTTCATTTTGATCATACTCCTCTATGAAATTTTGTGTGAATTCCAACACCTGGTTGTAAACATCATCCAGTGCAATATCCGTAATTTGGGTACCGGCTACATTTTGGTGGCCACCACCATTAAAGTGTTCCATGATGACCTGAACATTTATTTCCCCACTGGAACGGGCGCTGATTCCAACAGTATTTGGTTTCAGCTGGAAGACTACTATGCTGACACGAACATTTTCGATCCTGAGCATGGAATCAGCTACCTGTGCAGCTACTACCTGAATGTTTGGCATGGTATCCGGACATTTTGTTATAATCAGTCCATTTGCCAACATGGTAGCATTGGCCTTTGCCTTTGCCTCAGCGACCTCCGTATCAAAATCAGTTCGGAACAGCTGCCGTATTGCAACCAGGTCGGCTCCCCAGCGGCGCAGATATGCTGCAGCTTCAAAGGTCCTGACGCCTACCTGAACAGCAAAGTTTTTGGTATCAACCAATATTCCTGAATATAAAGCTATAGCCTCTATCCTGGTCAAACGCAAATCTTCACTGAAATACATCAGCAGCTCTGTTACCAGTTCACTGGTGGAACTGGTAGCCGTTTCCAGATATGTGATTTTGGTGTTTTTGATGTAATTTTCACTGCGACGGTGATGATCAATAACCACAATCTGTTCAATACGGTTCAGCATATCCGGGGCAGCGGTAATATGTGGAACGGAAGTATCAACTACGAACAGTACAGGATTTTGTGCTGTTATATTCAGCAGTTGATCTTCGGAAATAAATAAATCAGTATATTCTTCCCTGGTAGAAAGCATCTCAATAATCTTGCCGATACCTTCATTCATGTCACTGAGAATTATATGAACCGGTTTTTCCAGACTTTTTGCCATTCGGGCAATACCCATTGCGGCACCCAGGGCATCAAAATCTTCGTTATGATGTCCCATGATAAATATCTCATCAGAGGTTTGCATCAAGGCCTTGATATTTGAAGCCATTACCCTGGCCTTCACCCTGTTCTGCTTTTCCAGGGCTTTGGTCTTTCCTCCGAAAAAGCTGGTCTGGTTGCCCATCATTATAGCAGCCTGGTCACCACCACGGCTCAGGGCCAAATCAAGCATGGCCTGTGCCTGTTGACCAAGTTCTATATAGTTTTGTTTATCGGCTACTGATATACCCATACTTAAAGTGACGGGAAGCTTGCTGGTGGTATTAAAGAGATTGTGGACCTTGTCCAGGATGAGAAATTTTTCCTCGATTGCCACATTGAGATTTCGCCGTTCAATAATGGCAATATACATGTCATTACTTATTCGGCGCATATAACCGTCCAGGTGGATAATCCACTCATCAATCAATTTATTGGCTTCGAAAATCAAACGGTTTTTCTCGGCATCATTTAATCCATTCAGCACATCGTTATAATTGTCTATTTGTATGTACATTAATACTGAACGGGAATTTGCATGAATTCTTTTCAGTATCTGATACGGTGAATCATCGAGTATATAGAGTCCCATTAATCCACAGGTATCTTCCTTGGTGGCAATAGGACGGTATTTCACCTTGAAGTGCACATTATCATGAATGAATACAGTTTCACCATTATGCCCCCATATATTGTCCAGATCCAGTTCAGGCCAAAATGCATCTTCCCCCTGGGTGACAGACATTCCATATTCAGGAACCGGTTTTATGTGCTTTTCCAATTCCTTGTTGAACCATTGGAGACGGCCACTTTTATCCACCAGGACAATTATTAGTGGCAGGTTGTCTATCGCATAATTGGATGCGTCATTTACATTGCTTATTACTGTATGGCAGTAATGGGCAAATTCCTCTGAGCGATATTGGCAGCGCTCATAACCAAAAAATAAGGTTGCCAGCCATACCATCAAGGCTGCTGCACCAATATAAAAATTGTATACAAACAGCACAACTACCAGCAAAAGTGCAGCTAAATGTATGATGATAATATCAATCAAAGCATTCAGATTTCTTGGCATTTTTTTGACCTCGATTCTAAATTATTGTTGTCTTTTTGCAAAACGCTTGCGATAATCGAAAAGCATATCGAATAGCCCTACAAAGGCTACTAATTGAGCAATAAGACCATTGAGGAAAATAAAGGCTACAATCAGCCAAAACACCCAGCGGGATATTTTGTGATGCAGGAAATAGCTCATGATGGCAATTCCCTGTATGAACCCGGCGAAGGTAGTCAATATATTTACATTAAGAGAAATTTGGTAAAGGATATCTATATTTTTGGCACTGCCCCAATACAGTCCTATCAGGGAAAATGCAAAGAAATAAATAATGAGTTTTGGAAGGCGCCATTCCTCAAAGTCCGGCAATGATCTGACCGGATGCCCCAAACGCCTCAGGACTTTTCCGCCAATGGCAAAGTTGATCCAGGTTGTGATTAATCCGGAGCATATGATGACCAATGGCATCAGAAGTGTTATCATGCTGAAAGCCACTTCAAACTGACTTTTGCTGTCAGCTACCTGTTCAGCAGGGATCCCCATTGCTTCATAGGCTGACATGGTAGCCTCAAAGGATTCCTTTAACATGTCAACCTGCATATTAAAGGGGTTGATTCCCGTGACAGAAAAAAGTATACCCATTGCTAAAAGCATTGCTACAACAGCCGCCATTAATGACAGCATCAGGTTTTTGGATGCCGGCAGGTTGTTGCGAAAGCCATACCCCAAAGCAATAGCTGGTGGTGCAAATCCGATAACCATGCGGACAGCGGCCAAAGGCTCTATGAGAATGCTCATAATTATGCCGGAGGCCAAAATACTTAGCAGTGTCCACTTCATTCCATGGCGAACCTCCAGTATCAGTATGGGGAGTGGCCATATGAGAATAGCGACAGTTCCCAATACAGGTAAGTAAACACCGATTAGGGCTGTGATTATGGTTATTGCTGCCAATAAACCACTCTCGGTCATGGATTTTATGTTTTGCTCTGCCATATTTATAGATACTCCTTATTACATTTAACGAGGGTAATGAGGGACTAAATGAAAGAAGCCAGCCATAACTTATGGCGATAACGCCCTCTGCCTCGTTGCGGCGTAAAGCCAGTGTTCATGAGAAATTGCTGGTTGGTAGATTTTTCACTTTAAGGAAAAATGCAGCAATGGCATCATAACACAGGAGATTACCTCGCACTAATATGTCATTATACCATTATCTTATATATTTGTTCAAATTATGGTCCTGAACCGTTGTTTAGGGCTTTTGTGGCAGTTGTATGAGTTTGGGTTGGAGCTTTTAGTAATCTTGGATGATGCTATGAGGTGAAAAATTGTGTATAATTTAAATATGGGCTTTTGTCAGGTGAAATATGTATGAACTGGTGATGCCCTGATTGGTGTGATGAAAATAAAAAAATATATATACATATGGAGGGTCGAAAATGGAAGAGAGTGATTTGCTTAAGCTGCAAAATGGAAGTGATGTCCGCGGAATTGCCATGGAAGGTGTGGCGGGAGAAAAGGTTAATTTGTTACCTGAGGCAGTGAATGTTATAGCTGCAGCTTTTGTAGTGTTTTTGGCAAAAAAATACAATAAGATATCAGGCAACATGAAAATAGCTGTTGGGCACGATTCGCGACTGAGTGCAGAGGTTCTGAAAGACGAGGCTATAAAGGGTATTATGGGTGAAGGCGCTACTGCTGTTGACTGTGGAATGGCATCTACACCGGCCATGTTCATGTCAATTGTTTTTGATTCAGTCAGGATGGATGGTGCAATTATGATTACTGCCAGCCACCTGCCTTTTAATAGAAACGGCCTGAAATTCTTTACCCGGGATGGCGGCTTGGAGAAAGCCGATATTACAGAGGTGTTAAAGCTGGCAGCCACCTTGGATGCGGCTGAGGTTGAGATGGTCAATTATGACAGCCTTAAGCTCATTGATATTTATTCTGATCATCTTTGTGACAAAATCAGAAGTGGGGTAAAGGCTGATGATAATTATCAACAGCCGTTGCAGGGGATGCATATTGTGGTTGATGCAGGTAATGGTGCCGGTGGTTTTTTTGTTGATAAGGTCTTAAAGCCCCTGGGCGCCGATACCACCGGCAGCTGCTTCCTGGATCCGGACGGCAGGTTCCCGAATCATATACCTAATCCGGAAAACAAGGATGCAATGGCCTCTATCAAGCAGGCGGTTTTGGAGCACAAGGCTGATCTGGGGATAATTTTTGATACGGATGTGGACCGTATGAGTGCAGTCCTGCCAGATGGTAAGGAAATTAACCGAAATGCCCTTATAGCAATGATGGCGGCTATCCTGTCAGGGGAGTATCCTAATGGCACTATCGTAACGGATTCTGTTACTTCCGATGAACTGACCATATTTTTGGAACAGCATCTGAAGCTAAAGCATCATAGATATATGCGTGGCTATAAAAATGTAATTAATGAGTGTATACGCCTTAATAACAGTGGGGAGGTTTCGCCACTGGCCATCGAAACTTCAGGGCACGGGGCACTTAGCGAAAATTATTATCTGGATGATGGGGCATATTTGGCAGTGAAGCTGATTATTGCTGCAGCCAAGGCCATGAAAACAGGAGATTCCCTGGCAGAGCTTATCAGGGATTTGGGTTATCCGGCCGAGGCCAGGGAGTATAGGTTATATATTCGGGGCGTTGAAGATTTTAAGGCTTATGGAGCCCAGGTGCTGGATAAATTCAGACAGCGGGCTGTTGATAAGGGTATAAAACTGGCCGAGCCATCTTTTGAAGGTATCAGACTGGTATTTCCGGATAAGGGCTGGGTCCTGCTGAGACTTTCATTGCATGATCCTAATATGCCCATGAACATAGAAGGCCGAAATCCTGGCGATTGTGAGAGGCTCACTGAGATTGCCAAAGAGCTTGTAGCCGGATTTGAGCATCTGGATATAAGTGTAATGGATTAAATCTCTCTGTAATTACATCACCTTAGTATTTTTCGGGGGTATTGAATGAAGAAGGTTCGTATAACTGCAATGAAAAGAGCGGTCTATCCGGATTTAATGGAAAAGTACGAGAATTTTATGGAGAATCCTTGTGATATCAAGGTAGGCGATGTTTTTTTCGTCAATGAGGGCAAACCTCCTGATGGATTATGTGCAAGTGCCTGGGAAACAATGAAACCATTTGTCCTGGAGCTGGCCAGGGGGAAGGGGAATTTTTTTGATGGTTGGATGAAAAATCCCTGTTCGGCCATGATTTCATGTAATGATGGCTTTCGCCCGGTGAGTTTTCTTTTGGAAGCCATAGGTCAAGACCGTAGTCAGGGGCAGAATAATTCTGCAGGGGACATTGGCCGGGAACTGCTTAGTAATGTTGACAGACTTCATACTACCTTGCTTGGGATGGAACGAATCAAGAGAAATATGAATCTGGAATGTGATGATATTGTTGCCTGGTGCAGGGAGGAGATTACAAACCCGATGGCGGCCATCACCAGAAAGGGGAAAAATTGGTATGTTAAGACGGATGCCTGTGTCATAACAGTCAATGCCGGCAGTTATACCATAATAACCGCGCATGGCATTAAATAAGGGGGAGATACTCCCGGTATTGCTTTTTGTATACATACAGGAATAGTTTGACAGTCTTTTGGGGCAAATGCTATGATATTCTTTGGGTGACAATGTGTAGATGTTGTTATTCTGAGGTCGGGTTTTCAGTGATACGGCCGGAAGTGGTTGTAGGGAAAAACCTGTTTTCTAAATAAGGAGGATGTGCATCAATGATCGAACGGTATACAAATCCGGAGATGGGAAATATTTGGACATTACAGCATGAATTTGAAGTAATGCTGGATGTGGAAATCGCTGCATGTGAGGCTATGGCTGAATTGGGAGAAATTCCAAAGGAGGCTGCTGTCAATATCCGCGAAAAGGCTCATTTTGACCTGGATCGTGTCAAGGAAATTGAGAAGGAAACCAATCATGATATTATTGCATTTCTGACCAATGTGGCAGAATATGTGGGAGATGATTCCAAATATATTCATAAAGGACTTACCTCCAGTGATGTCAAGGATACTGCTCTGGGAATAATGATGAAAAAATCTGCAGAGCTGATTATTGATGATCTAAAGAAATTCCGTGAAGTATTAATGCGTCGGGCAAAGGAATTCAAGCATACGGTATGTATCGGGCGTACCCATGGTATACATGCAGAGCCAATGACCTTTGGCCTTAAGCTGGCGCTTTGGATGAACGAGGTCGACCGCAATATTGAGCGCGTTGAGCATGCAAAAAAGATAGTGGCAGTCGGAAAACTGTCAGGTGCTGTAGGGACCTATTCCAATATCAATCCTAAAATCGAGGAGCTGGTATGCAAGAAACTGGGGATTACTCCTGCACCGTTGGCTACTCAGGTTATTCAGCGTGATCGTCATGCTGAATATATGACCACATTGGCCATTGTAGCAAGTTCCTTTGAAAAGTTTGCCACTGAGATAAGGAATTTGCAGCGTACAGATATCAGGGAGGCCGAAGAGTATTTCAGCCCTGGGCAGAAGGGGTCATCTGCCATGCCACATAAGCGTAATCCTATTACTTGTGAGCGTATTGCCGGTATGGCCAGACTTGTCCGTGGTAATGCTGTGGCTGCCATGGAGAATGTTTCCTTGTGGCATGAGAGGGATATTTCCCATTCATCAGTAGAGCGTGTAATATTGCCTGATTCTACAATCAATGTGGATTACTGCATCAAGAAGTTTACCAATATCATTGATAAGCTTTTGGTATATCCTGATGCGATGATAGAAAATCTCAACAAAACCGGTGGACTCATATTCAGTCAGCGTATTCTCATTGCCTTGGTAAGCAAGGGTGTACTTCGTGAGGATGCTTACAAATGGGTGCAGCGTAATGCCATGAAGAGATGGCTGGAGAAGGAAGACTTCAAGACCAATATCAGCAAGGATGAGGATATTGTGAGGTATTTGTCCCAGGAAGAAATTGACGAATGCTTCAAGGTTGATTATTTCCTCCGTCATGTTGACATGATTATGGCGCGTTTTGGACTTTAAGATACAATTTCAGGGGGCCGCTTTGCGGCCCTATCGTTTTTGATAAATGGGACTGCTTCAGTGGGAGGCACATGTTTCCACTGGGGACCAGTCGGCTTTATCCACTATTTATTGGGTATCATTTACCTGACATTGGGGAGGGATATGTTACCTGTTAATATCGGATAAATAAACTGATTAGATACCGAATGAGGGGAGAGACCTTTATGGCTTCAGTAGTAGTACTAGGAACCCAATGGGGTGACGAAGGCAAGGGAAAAATTGTAGATTATTTGGCACAGCGTGCTGAAACGGTGGTTCGCTCACAGGGCGGAAGCAATGCAGGCCATACTGTATCTGTAGATGGAGTAGAATATAAGCTGCGGTTGATGCCTTCAGGAATTCTTTTTAAGGGAACATTGAATGTTATCGGCAATGGTGTAGCCTTTAATCCAAAAGTTATGCTTCAGGAAATGGATGGCATGATTGAAAAAGGGATAGATGTCAGTGGTATCCGTATCAGTAACCGTGCCCATGTTGTACTTCCTTATCATTGTGAAATGGACAGTTATCTTGAGGAGCTTAAGGGAGCCAACAAGGTAGGTACTACCAAAAATGGTATTGGTCCATGCTATGTCGACCGTGATGACCGTATAGGTATAAGAGTATGCGATTTTATTGACAAGGAAGAATTCCCTAAGCGCCTTAAGGAAAATCTGGAAATAAAAAACAAGCAGATTGTGGGTATGTATGGCAAGGAGCCAATGGATTATGAGTCTATTCTGGCAGAGTACGAAGGCTATGCAGACAGACTCAGACCATATGTCTGTGATACTATTGCCCTGCTGCATGATGAGCTGAAGGCCGGCAAAAAAGTGCTGTTTGAAGGTGCTCAGGCTACCATGCTGGATATAGATTACGGTACCTATCCATATGTCACTGCATCGCATCCTGTATCAGGAGGAGTTTGTGTAGGTGCAGGTGTGGCTCCAAGGGATATAGACAAGGTTGTTGGAGTTGTGAAAGCATATTGCACCCGTGTAGGTGAAGGGCCATTCCCTACAGAACAGCTAAATGCTATTGGTGATAAAATCCGTGAGGCCGGGCATGAATATGGAACAGTAACCGGACGCCCTCGGCGTACCGGCTGGCTGGATGCCTGTGTTGTCCGTTATGCGGGACTGCTTTCCGGTATTGATTATATGGCCATTACTCGTCTGGATATCTTGGACAATCTGCCGGAAATTAAAATGTGTGTGGGCTATAAGCATAATGGCAAGCTCCTGAATGAGATTCCTGCCTCTCTGAGGATTTTAGGCGAAGTAGAGCCGGTATATGAGACCTTTGAAGGCTGGATGACAGACATCAGTGGCATCCGCAAATATGAGGACTTACCGGAAAAGGCCCGTATTTACCTGGAGCGCCTGGCAGAGGTTGCCGAAATTAAATTGGGAATCGTTTCAGTTGGACCAAACCGTGATCAGACAATAATTATGGCAAATGACCTGTTTTAAATAGGGACAGGGTGATAGGCTCTCCGTTCATCAGGCATACTATTGTGCTTGTGGTCGGGGAGCCTTATTTTTTCCCTGCTCCAATAGGGTGGAGATGTAGTCAGGATGTGTGGTATAATATTTAAACTGGATATGTTAAAAATGGTTGTAGACTGATTATGGCAGGGGGCAGTGTTTGCCGGATAAAAGCCATTGCCATCAGCTGCTCCCGTCATTGGTGTTCAAATATCCTGAGTTAACAGATTGTGTGTATTGTATTGATAGAGGAGAAGATTATGCTTGAGCTGAAGGATATCACCTATCAGGTTGAAGAGAATAATGAAACTAAAACCATTATTGACCATCTTGATTTGAGTATAGGTGATGGAAAATTTATTGTTATTACCGGCCCCAATGGTGGGGGAAAATCAACACTGGCCAAACTGATAATGGGGGTTCGCCCTGTTTCATCCGGGTCAATGATATTTGATGGCGAGGATATTACCAAGCTTAATATTACGGACAGAGCCAAATTGGGAATCAGCTTCGCCTTTCAGCAGCCGGTGCATTTCAAGGGAATTAAGGTGCTTGACCTGTTGCGTTTGGCTACAGGCACCAACATATCAGTGAATAAGGCTTGTGATTACCTGTCAAAGGTGGGATTATGCGCCAAGGAATACATCGACCGCGAGGTTAATTCCTCCCTGTCCGGTGGTGAGCTGAAGCGCATAGAGATTGCTACAGTTTTGGCAAGGGGTACCAAATTTTCTATTTTTGATGAGCCGGAGGCTGGTATAGATATATGGAGCTTCCAGAATCTCATCCAGGTGTTTGAGAATATCCGCAAAACAGTACAGGGGACAGTTCTTATTATTTCCCATCAGGAGCGTATATTAAATATTGCTGATGAAATAATTGTTATTGAAGATGGCAAGGTGTCAAAGCATGGTTCTAAAGAGGATATATTGCCGGAACTCCTGGGAACAGCATCAGCTGTTAATATTTCCTGTAGCAAGATTTCCAATTAGGAGGCATGAACCATGTTAGATAATATACAGAAACAGCTTTTGAAAGAAGTGGCAGATTTATATTCCATGCCTAAGGGAGCCTATAATATCAGGGCCAACGGTGAAAAGGCAGCCCGTAATACCACTGAGAACATTGATATTGTCACTAAGACTGATAATCCCGGCATAGATGTATACATCAAGGATGGTACACAGAATGAGAGTGTACACATCCCTGTTGTAATCAGTGAAAGTGGCATCAAGGAAGTAGTCTATAACGATTTTTATATTGGTGAAAACTGCAATGTTACCATTGTAGCCGGGTGTGGTATCAATAATTGTGGGTCACAGGATTCCCAGCATGATGGTGTTCATCGGTTCTTCGTGGGCAAGAATTCCAAAATAAGATATGTGGAAAAACATTATGGTGAAGGCACCGGTACCGGAAAAAGAATACTAAACCCGGTTACTGAGGTCTACCAGAAGGAAAACAGCTATGTGGATATGGACATGGTACAAATAAAAGGTGTAGATGATACCTATCGCACAACCAAGGCTGAATTGGCGGCAGGAGCAACAATGATCGTTCATGAACGCCTCATGACTCATGGACAGCAGAAGGCAACAAGTGTATATTCAGTTGAACTGAATGGAGATGGCTCCAGCACAGATGTTATTTCCCGTTCTGTAGCCAAGGATGATTCAGAACAGATTTTTGAGGTAGCTATTGTGGGCAATACCATATGTAATGGACATGCAGAATGTGATGCCATAATTATGGATAATGCACATATTGTTGCCATCCCTAGGCTGGATGCCAAAAATGTTGATGCGGCACTTATTCATGAGGCCGCAATAGGTAAAATTGCGGGAGATCAGCTTATCAAACTGATGTCGTTGGGATTGACAGAAGCTGAAGCGGAAGAACAGATTATTGGCGGCTTCCTGAGATGATCAGCGCTGCCTGACGGGAACTTTTTCCCACCTGTTGGGATGCAAATTTGGTGTTCGTTGGGCTAATACAGGCTTTTTCAAAAAGAAGAAAATATCAATTAATGGATAGGTTATGCGAAGCGATTAAGAGGGACCTGACTGTTTTATGCAGTCAGGTTTTCTATTGCCAATAGATAATTGCGGGAGCCCTTTTGAAGGATTGGGAATAATATTTTACAAATGGTATTGATAATTATTTTCAATGTGGTATAGTATAGATATAAATGAAAATGAAAATATTTATTGATTGGGTTGTGAATCATGGATACTACTTACTATGAACATCAGCTGGCATGTCATTGTGCTCCAACCTTTAGGGGGATTAAGGCAGGCAGCATGATTGCACTGCAGGTTAAAAACAGTAAGGAATTCAACATGTTCCTTCAGGATTATGCAGAATGTTTCAGATGTCATGGCATAGAATTTATTCAGCTTTCAAAGCAAAAAAATCACCGGCTGATGCTGTTCTATAAACCTGAGCTGATGAAACGCATGTTGCGCAGACCCTTGGCTGTGGAAATTCTCAAACAGTTTGGTTATCCAGTGGATGAAAAGCTGGATTCATTATTGGAATACCTGGTGAAAAGAGTCAAGGAAAGTGCAGGTTTTCCTCACGAAATAGGTATCTTTTTGGGGTACCCTCCTCAGGATGTTAAGGGGTTCATTGACTACAAGGGGCATAATTATCTTTTTAGTGGCCTCTGGAAGGTTTATTCCAATGTGCCGGCGGTGAAAAGATTGTTTCAATGCTATAATGATTGCATAAATAATTTGTGCAATCAGCTTTCGTCAGGAACCAGCTTAAGGGAGGCAATAAGGGCTGCATAAGTCTTATTTTATTTATAGAAAGGAAGTTTAGTAATATGAAGGTTGCAGTTGTATATTGGTCAGGAACAGGAAATACCAAAGCTATGGCTGAGGCTATGGCTGAGGGAGCAAAATCAGCAGGAGCAGACACAGAACTGTTTTCCGTTGATGCCTTTGCTGTTGGTCAGATGCAGGATTATGATGGCTTTTTGTTTGGGTGTCCGGCGATGGGCTGTGAGGTTTTGGAGGAGGCTGAATTTGAGCCTTTCTTTGCTGAGGCTGAAGGATCTTTAAAGGATAAACCTGTTGGGCTTTTTGGATCCTACGGATGGGGGAATGGAGAATGGCTTCAGGATTGGCAGGAACGCTCCAAAAATGCTGGTGCAAAGGTGTATCAGGATGGAGTAATGATCAATAATGAACCGGATGATGATGGCTTGACCCAGTGCAGGGAATTTGCCTCTGGCTTCATTAAGGCCAATGCTTGACAGAATATATTACAGCAATCACTTAAAATAGACCTGTGGGTCTGTTTAAAGCTGATACTCCGGAAAACTGGCTGCCTGATGCAGCCAGTTTTTTGATGTCTTAAAGGTTTAATTCACAAAAAAGCAATTGTTTGTTAGAATATAGGGGTGGATATCAGGCGGATGATATCTATTGAGTTAAAGTCTCGAGGAAAACAGGGAGATGACTTTATGAAGTTAATCAGATTTATGCTCATTTTATCTATTTTATGGCTGTGCCCCTTTCATGTCGACGCCAAAGGTGATATGAGCAAATACTACAGACCAATAATCAACTGGTATACATTACAGGAGGTAGATAAGGTTACAATATTAGGTCCACCTACTGTGAGTCCGGATCAAATGGTGCGTTATATTTTGTCCAGAAGTCCTGCGCCTAAATTAAACTGTTCCCTTGAAGAACTGGTAGAGGCCTATTATACAGAGGGGGCTATAGAAGGTATACGCCCTGATGTGGCATTATGCCAGGCCTTGAAGGAAACGGATTTTTTCCGTTATGGAAATGATGTGAGTTACAAACAGAATAATTATTGTGGTTTGGGAGCTACAGGCAATAAGGCTCCCGGTTATAGCTTTTTTGTTCCACAACGGGGGGTTCGGGCACATATCCAGCATCTTATAGCTTATGCCTCCAAGGAAATGCCTAAACAGGAGCTGGTAGACCCGCGTTTTATGATATTGGTGGAAAAATATCCGGAATATCAGGGATCTGCCATATATTGGCCGGATTTAAACGGTAAATGGGCCGTACCAGGGACATATTATGGTCAGGATATATTAAGATTGTGGCGTGAGGCTCAGTCCTTTGACTATAGCAATAGTCCTTTGGCTCAGGCGGTTCATTTTGCCGAGACTAATTCAGGCAATATTGCAGCCTGGGAAGAGGTGTACCGGACCGCCCGTAAACTTGGAAATTATCGGGTTGCCATACGGGCCTGTAATGAAATTTTACACATCGACAATAGAAATGTTACTGCTTACATTAATCTTGGTGATATGCTCCGGGAATGGGGCAAGAGTGCTGAAGCCATTAACCAGTATGATACTGCGTTGCAGGTGGATCCAAATTGTTATGCGGCTTTAACAGGCAAGGCGTATCTTCTGGCAGTAATGGGAGATTATCAGCAGGCCGTTGGGATATATTCCAGGATACTACAAACAGTCCCGGAGGATACCATAGCATTATACAATCATGGCTGTATTTCTGAGGTCATGGGAAATCATCAGGTAAGTGAAGCTGATTTTAAAAAATTGTTGGAGTTGTGCCCTGATAATGTTCAGGTTCAGAAGGCCTGGACGCTCCTGCAGGCACAATAATAACGAGCTTTAAGATGTCCCCTTCCTCTTTAGGTGGGGGAAAACAAACTACAACAGCTGGCGAGCATATCTCCCAGCTCGTTGAAACGCTAATTGGAAGATTTTTCTTCTAAAGAAGAAAAATTTTAACAATTGCGTTATAAGATATGGGATTTAGGGGATACAGGGTGTCCTGTTGCTAAATTAACTATTGAGCGTTCCGCTGTCTATTTTAATGTTACGCAGTGGAAAACAGACCTTTTGCTGCACAAATATCATAAAAAGGAGTTATTGATATGAATGAGGATTATTCTATAAATACAAAATGTGTACAGGCCGGTTATACACCGGGAAATGGTGAACCAAGACAAATTCCTATAATACAGTCCACGACATTTAAGTATGATACCAGTGAAGATATGGGAAAGCTGTTCGATTTGGAGGAAAGCGGATATTTTTATTCTCGTCTGGCCAATCCTACCTGTGATAGTGTGGCGGCAAAAATAGCTGCTCTTGAGGGGGGCAGCGCAGCAATGCTGACATCTTCCGGGCAGGCGGCAAATTTCTTTGCCCTGTTTAATATCTGTGAAGCAGGAAGTCATATTGTTGCATCATCATCAATTTATGGCGGCACCTTTAATCTGATAGCTATAACCATGGCAAAAATGGGAATCGAGGCAACCTTTGTATCACCGGATGCCACAGAGGATGAGCTGGATGCTGCTTTTAAGGACAACACCAGGGCAATGTTCGGAGAGACTATAGCTAATCCTGCCCTTACCGTACTGGACATAGAAAAGTTTGCCAGGGTAGCTCATAAACATGGGGTGCCATTAGTCGTGGATAATACTTTTCCTACACCGGTGAATTGTCGGCCTATCGAGTGGGGAGCAGATATTGTGACTCATTCTACCACAAAATACATGGATGGCCATGGTGCTGCAGTAGGTGGTGCTATCATTGATTCAGGTAAATTTAATTGGATGGAGCACAAGGATAAGTTCCCTGGGCTGTGTACTCCGGATGCTTCATATCATGGATTGATTTATGCGGAAAAATTTGGACAGGAAGGCGCCTTTATAACTAAGGCTACGGTACAGCTCATGAGGGATCTGGGTTGTGTCCAGTCACCACAGAGTGCCTTTATGCTGAATCTTGGCTTGGAATCATTACATGTAAGAATGCAGCGTCATGTGGAGAATGCGCAGGCTGTAGCTGAATTTCTTGAGCAGCAGCCTCAGGTGGTTTATGTAAGCTATACGGGACTGAAAAGCAGCCGGTACTATAATTTGGCGCAGAAATATTTACCTAATGGAGGCTGCGGTGTAGTATCCTTTGAATTAAAGGGTGGCCGTAAAGCCGCAGAAACCTTTTTGAAGCACTTGAAGCTGGCAGCTGTCGAAACCCATGTGGCTGATGCCAGAACATGTTGTCTTAATCCTGCCACATCCACCCATAGGCAGCTGACTGATGAACAGCTTGAGGCTGCAGGAATACCGGCAGGACTCATTAGATTGTCATGTGGCCTGGAAGATAAGGACGATCTTATAAAAGATATACAACAGGCTTTGTTGACTGTTGACTGATTTGGACAGATTTTGCCGGCAAAGATACATGAGAGCAGCTTTGAGGACAATCTGCAGATAAATACCTTCCTTAATGGTACTCATATCAGTATCCGTTAAGGAAGGTATTATTTTAGCAGGTGTATTGTTTTGAATTGTTTTGCAATTTTTTTACAAGAAAAAAAGGCGGATAATTTCCGCCTTCGCTCAGGTCTGTGACGTCCGCCGTAATCAATAAATAAGTGCTACAAAACGACGAGGCCACCTCTTGACCTTGTGTATACATTATACGGCCTGAGAATATCGCTGTCAAGAAAAAATTTTAATTTTTTCTTAATATAAGTTGTTTTTTTTAACAGTTATTTTTGTATTGAAATATCTTGTTTGCTATTGGTTAATGTGCATGTATCCATAAGCTTTCCCTCCGGCAAAAAACATTGCACAGTCAATCGGGAAGCATTTCCTGCTAATAAGATATAATTATCTGTTTCAGGCTGAGGCAACATTATCTTATCAAACCTTTTAGTGCGTGGAACATTATAACGGCAGTTTCCGGCAACACCGGTATCAATATAAACCGGGCCCTTATCCTCTGAAGGAGAAAAATTATATATGTGGCCGTGGCGTCTATAGGTGTGCTGATGGGCCGTCAGGACGAGATCAATGCCCAGCTTGTCAAAATATGGCATGAAGGTTTTACCCACAATATCGATATCGGCCAAAGGCTCCGGGCTGTTGAGGTTTTCGTAATTAATTATGTCCTTATGTATTAACACTACATTCCATGGTTTTTTTGCTGTACGGACATCATTTTCAAGCCAGGCAAATTGTTCCTGCAGCAAACCTGGCTTTATAGGGTCAATTTCCTCAAATTGACTGTTGAGTGCTATGAAATGTACCGGACCATAATCAAAGGAATAGTAATAATTCCTAAAGTCTGTACTGCCATTGTCCGGAAATGAGAAATAGTTCAGGAATGCCTTGGGTAACCGGCATTTCCAGTCTAAATCATAGGTTTCATGATTGCCCATCAGAGGCGCAAATACACGCATTGGCATGAATGCCTTTATGCCATCAAACCATTGGCGCCATTGATATGATGCTTCCCCGTTATCTACCAGATCTCCCATATTTATGAATAAAGGGGTGTCCGGATGATCATTAAAAGCACTTGTGGCAACCTGTTTCCAGGTTATATATCCGTCTGAACACTGGGAATCCGGGAAAATCAAAGCCTTTATGGTATCATTATCATTGGTGGTTAATGGGTACCAGGGGGAGGTACAGCTATCCATCTGTATTTGATAAGAATAACTTGTTCCTGGAGTTAGGGAATCCAATTTTACCCTGTAAATATATATAGTGGTATCATCATCGGTAAACCTTTGGTAAGCACCTTTAAATACTTTTTCAGTACCGTCAGCATTTTTTAGCTGCACCTGGAATTGGGGATGACTTTCTTTTGAATGCCACATGATGACCCTGGATGCTGCACAATTATCTGTTATAAGCTGCCGGGGGCAGAGTATATCATTGTTGGTCGCTGCACTGGTAACAGGACTTTTCCTAAATAGTGAGGAGATAAGGCTTAGGGCTGATATTTTCAGAAAATCCCGTCTTGATATATTAAAATTCATTTTAGATATTCTCCCTATAATAATTCACTTAAAGTCTCCATCAGCTGTACATGGGGGTAATTTAGAAATTCCTGTTTGGTGGTATTACCGGTCAAGACCGCAGCAAAATCGACTCCGGCATTTTTTGCTGCGCCGGCATCAAAAAGACTGTCTCCTATGTATAGCACCTCACGCTTGTTGGCACCGGTGAGCCGCATGGCCAGGTTGATTCCCTGGGGGTCGGGCTTATTGGTGGTGGTATCCTCGTTGCCGATAATCAGGTCAATCAGATTTTCACAATGTGACCGTTCAAATTTTTCTGTTATGCGGTGTCTGGTTTTTGTGGAGATTATGGCAGTAGTACAGCCGGCGGCTTTTATTTTTTCCAGAACTTTAATGGTATCAGGATAGAAATGAGTATTATCAGTCATCATTTCCGCTGCATACATCTTGTAGATATTTAAAAAATTCATTTTTTCATTTTCAGAGGTCAGCCCTGTTAGCAGGGAAATGGCATCCATCATGGGCATGCCGATTGTTTTTTTTATTTCATCCCAGGGATTAGGTGGTATGTGCAATTGTTCCATGGTTTTTATGAAGCATCCCACTATGCCCTGTTCAGAATTTACCAGAGTATAATCGAAATCAAAAAAATAGAAATTGTATTTCATGGAGGTGTCCTCGGTTATTATGTTATATATACTTATAAAGGATAGTTGTTTTATAAATTGCATTATAGCATAAATTATAGCATAATGCTGTGTGGGGATAAAATGATAACGAGGTGACAGTATGATAAATCGATTGAATAAGCATGTCAGGTTGTTTTATAAAGAAAATCCGTATGTTGAGCTTTTGAATATATCGGTTGCAGAGCTCCGGGAGGGCTGTGTAGTTTTAAGTATGCCTGTGGAGGAAAAACATTGTAATTTTTATAAAGTTGCACATGGCGGGGCATTGATGAGTCTGGCAGATACTGCTATGGGTGCTGCATGCTTATCCTGTAACAAAAAAGTAGTTACATTATCTTTTGACATGAATTTCATTAAAAGTGCCCCTGTGGGAACAATGATAAAGGCAACGGGTAAGGTCATTCATAATGGCAGGCATACCATGGTTTGTGAAACTGAATTTACAAACAGTGATGGAGTACTGTTTTGCAGGGCCAGCGGCACTTTTTATGTATTGGGAGAACTTCTTCCCGAAAATAGTTAGGGTTTATAACTCGGTGTAAGCTGTCCATTCCTCTTTAGGGTGGGGCAATCAAACTATAAAGATAGGCATAAAAAAAGCGAAATGCGGAGCATGAGGTGACCCCTTAAAGTTAGACTTTTTACGAGACAAGAGTGTGTGAAAGTTTTTCTGTAAAAGCGACTCCCTAAGATAATTACGAGCTGAATGGTGGTGAGATATCCATTGTTCAGCTCGTTTTGACTATACATAATTGCGTTGACCGCGTCAAGTATTATGTTATAATGATTTCGTATTATCGACGATAAATCGGGATTCGACAAGGAAGGACAAACTTATGAAACATTGTGGAACGCAAAAGCTAGAGACAGATAGACTGGTTTTAAGAAGATATGTGAA
>NZ_JAILFV010000113.1 GCF_024697385.1 Anaerovibrio sp. | reverse complement strand
TTTTTTCCTGCCAATAAAACATAAAATATATTTTCTATTCATTATAACGCCATTGTTCAAATTTTTCTTCCCCAAGAAGAAAAATCTTCCAATTAGCGTTTCAACGAGCTGGGAGATATGCTCGCCAGCTGTTGTAGTTTGTTTTCCCCACCTAAAGAGGAAGGGGACATCTTAAAGCTCGTTATATGAGTATTTTTGTAAAGTATTACAAAAAAATAAAGAACCATGACAATTTCTAAAATTTGTCATGGTTCTCATAATTTTAAAATATACTATTTACCGGTAATCTGAATCAAACCTTAAATTCCCCAACAATACCATTCATATCTGTTGCCATTTCAGCCAGTGCATGGGATGCAGCGGCAATTTCCTGATTGGAGGCCGACTGCTGCTGGGTAGTTCCGGCTATCATGGTCATATGCTCAGCAGTTTCCTTGCTGACAGTATCAATTGCATCAACTGCACTGACAATCCGTCCTGCACCTTCAGATACCGTTTTAACAGAATGATTGATCTCATCCATTTGATCACCGATACTATTTACCTTATTTAAGATATCGTTGAACTGTTCACCAACATCACGGATAGCCTTGGTACCCTGTTCGACCTCTTTGGTACCTTGCTCCATGGATTCTACTGCACGGTCGGTATTTTCCTGGATAGAAGAAATTCTGTTCTTAATCTGCTCAGCGGACTCCTTGGATTCAGTAGCCAGCTTGCGGACCTCCTCAGCTACAACGGCAAAGCCACGCCCCTGTTCACCGGCACGAGCTGCCTCAATAGCTGCATTGAGGGACAGCAAATTGGTCTGCTCTGCGATGGAGGAAATAGCCTCAACGATCTGACCGATCTGCTTGGAGTTCTCACCCAGGGTCCTTACTACTTCAGCAGACTGGCTTACGCTGTTTTCTATCAACCCCATTTTTGTTATGGCATTTTTCATCAGCTCAGAACCTTCACGGGCTGCCTCAGCAGTTGCCCTGGAAGCATCAGAAGCTTCATTGGCCTTCTTGGTCATGATTTCAATATCATTATAAACAACATCGACGCTCTCTTTAGCTGCATTTACATCAGAAATCTGACGCTCCATATTGCCACTAACCTGAGATACGGTTTCAGCTACATGTACCGAAGCCTCTGCTCCCTGCTGGGTATTGGCAGTTAGCTCCTCGGAGGATGCCGCTACCTGTTCTGCTGTCTGGGACATGGACTTTATCAGCTTGGTAATATTCCCCCGCATCTTGTTAAAGGCATCTACCAGCTGACCAATTTCGTCATTGTAAACCTTTTGAACATCCTGTACTCTGAGATTACCACGGGCAAGCTCCTCAGCATGCTCTTCCAGCGCAATGATCGGGCCGGTAATCTGCCCGGCAACCCACAGGCACATGGCCACAACGATGATAAAGCCAATTAAGGTAACAATGCCATATATAAGCTGCAGGTGTCTTACAGTAGAAAATACATATTCATATGGTACTGACAGGCCAAAAATCCATCCAGTGGTTGGCATCTTGCTATATCCAAAAATCTGCTTACCTTCATCATTTTCATAGAAAAAATAACCACTGTCATTATTCAGCATTTCATCAAAATGTTCCCCTATACCCTTTTTCTGACGAATATCGGTCATTATATCTTCTTTTTTGGATGTGCCCATTATAGAGCCCTTGGCATCAATAACAATACCTTCGCCAACTTCACCACGATACTTGGCAGCCTTGGCCTGGTCACTCACAACATCCAGGGCTACATCCGCACATACAGCACCATCAAAATTACCATTTATATAGTAAGGTGAAGTGACTGAAACAATAAGCTTTCCGGTAATCTTATCAACATATGGATCTGTGAATATTGTCTTGCCGGCTTTTTTGACATCCTTATACCAAGGCCGTTCCTTTGGAATAAATTTACCGGTTATATTTCCTGCATTATACCCAATAAAAACATCACTCTCACGGCCTACACCCAAATCGAGAATTTCCTTGTCAGAGGAAATCAAAGATAATGAATTTCTATCTTCTATCCTGGTGATGTCACCATTATATGATGTAAGCAAATTTGCAGCATATGTAGCAACTGCCCCTTTTTCCCTGCACCATCCATCCAGTACCAAAGCATCACCGTGGACAACCTCTACCAATTCGCTCTCAACACTTTCCTCAAGATTTGAGTCAGCTGTCACATAGCCTATGGCCGAAATAATCAGCATCAGTACGCCTATGGCAACTGCAAACAATTGAAACTTTCTTTTGATACTCATAAGTCTTGCTCCCTCCTGTATTATTTTTAACACCATAATTCAAATTCCCTGAAAGAATTAGTTTTTAGGTGTTAAATAAAGTTAACTATAAGTCCCTTTATTTCAGAAAATATTTTCGACAATGTTTTTATTTTTTCCTGCAAAAAATATTTAAAAACCACATTTTTTCTTTTGAATAATGGGCAAAAAAACAACCTATATAACAAGGTTAATGTATATTAATTAAATATAGCGGTTTTTTTAGTATAATACATTAAATTATTTTTATAACCTATTGATTATCTTAATAATCAATCAATCAAAATTTTCCCGATTTCTGCAATACTTTGCTTTGTCCCGAATGCCATCATATAATCCCCTGCCCGGAATACCTCACTGGCCTTCGGGTTTATTATATCCTCCTCCCCCCGTTGAATACTGGCAACAAAGATGTTAAACCGGTCCCTGAGATTTGCCTCAATAAGGGATAATCCCACCAGCTCATCGGGAACACGCAGCTTCACAATAGCTGTATCATCAGACACATCAGTATAATCCAGCATTTTATCCGAATAAAGATTATTTGCCAGCCGTCTGGCAATATCCCGCTGGGGATATATTATCTTATCGGCCCCGATTTTTTCCAGTGTCTTTCCGTGCAGTTCATTTGACGCTACCGCCACAATGCTCTTGACACCAAACTCCTTTAAAATAAGAGTACACATTACGCTTCCCTGCAAATCCTCAATGCCAACCACGGCCACATCCACGGTGGCAGCACCTAAATCCTTAAGGGTTTTCTCATCTGAGGCATCTCCGCAAACCACATAGGTGAGATCACCGCTGAGGCTCTGTACTGTTTTTTCATCAGAATCAATGGCAATAACATCACAGCCTAATTCCTCCAGGGTCAATGCCACATATTTGCCAAATTTACCCAGCCCAGCAACAAAATATTGTTTTCTCTTTTTCATATCCTTAATAACTCCTTATCCTATGAACATATCCTCCATTGGATACTTTAGATTCGATGGCTTTTTCTCCAAAAATGACATTATAAATGTAAGAATACCTATCCTGCCTATAAACATGGTAATAATAAGCACCAGCTTGCTGGCAGTGTCCCAATGTGGTGTGATACCAACTCCCAGGCCAACAGTACCAAAGGCAGAAAACAGTTCACACATAATAAAGCCGAAATGATTTTTGCCGGCATCAAAGGTCAAAATGAGGAAAAAGGCCAGTCCCAGCCACAAAAGACATAATATAAAAATACCTGAACTCTTATGTATAATTTCCTCGCTTATCCTCCGCCTGAAAATAACAACATCCTTCTTTCCCCGAAGCAGGGCCACTGCAGCCATAATAATCACTGCAAAGGTAGTCACCTTTATGCCCCCTGCTGTCGAGGCCGGTGCTCCCCCCACAAACATCAGAAACATCATAAAAAGCAGGGTATCCCTGTTTAACAGGGAAATATCTATGGTATTAAAGCCTGCTGTTCTAGTGGTGACTGATTGAAACAGCGCCGCCAGGAACTGCTGGGATTCCGGCAAGGAACCCAGGGTAAGGGGATTATAGCTTTCAAAAATCCAGATAATCAAAGCCCCGCCCAAGGACAAAATACAATAGCTTGACAGTACCACCTTGGAATGCAGCCGCAACCGGCTCCAACACCTTTTCTTCAATATATCGCCCTCAACGGCAAACCCCAGCCCCCCCAGAGTAATCAGGATAATGATGCATATATTCACAAAATAATCTCCACGAAAGGCTGTCAGACTCTGAAAGCCACCAAACAGATCAAACCCGGCGTTACAAAAGGCTGACACTGCATGCCAGTATCCGAAATATACACCCTGCAGCCCCAAATTTGCCGAAAAATAAAAATGAACTGCCAAAAGTGTACCAAAAAACATTTCTATGCAAAAAGTATATAGTACCATCCGCTTGGCCAAATCTATCACGCCGGCCGGACCATCAACACTCATGGTTTCCTGCAGCAGCAGCTTTTCCTTCAAACTCATGCTCCGACCCATCCCCATGAGTATCATGGTGGTAAGTGTCATTACACCTACACCACCAATCTGAATCAGAATAATGATTATAAGTTGACCCAAAAGATTGAAATACGTTCCGGTATCAACAACCGCCAGCCCCACAACACAGGTCGCCGAAGTGGCAGTAAACAGGGCATCTGCAAAAGAAAGCCATTCATTGCTGTTATGGGTAATGGGAAGCATCAGCAAAAATGCCCCCAGCAGGATTACTGCAACAAAACTGGCTCCCACCACCATACTGCGGTTTATTTTTAATATGAGCCCTGTAAGATTATGTTTGTGTTTCATCATGATGTATAATACTCTCCAAAAAAATATCCCATGAAATATTCTATTCCATGGGAAAATTTTGATTTCTTCTGCCGGAAATCCACTCGCACTGTATTATATCATTATTATTTTGTTTTTGCCATAAAAGTCTGCTATGATGATTATTCTCCCAAAAGCTGCTTCATATCATCCTCAGGATTTGTAATCGGGGCAATGTCATAATTCTCCACCAGGTATTTTAAGATATTAGGGGAAATAAATGCCGGCAGGGATGGACCGAGCCTGATATTCTTAATCCCTAAGTGCAGCAATGTCAACAAAATACATACAGCCTTCTGTTCATACCATGACAAGACAAATGAAATAGGTAGTTCGTTTACTCCACAATCAAAGGCCTCTGCCAGGGCAGATGCTACCCTGATTGCGCTGTATGCGTCATTACATTGACCCATATCCAGCAAGCGCGGAAAATCGCCAATTTTACCCAAATCAAGGTCATTAAAGCGATATTTACCACAGGCAAGGGTCAAAACCAGGGTATCTGCCGGGGTTTTCCTCACAAATTCTGTATAATAATTGCGACCAGGCTTTGCACCATCACAGCCTGCCACAAGGAAAAAATGTCTGATGGCACCGGATTTTACGGCAGCTACTACTGCATCGGCATTTGACAGTACTGCTTCATGGGCAAATCCCGTAGTCACGGATTTTCCTCCATTTATTCCGGTAAAGGATGTATCCTCATTATACCCGCCTAATTCCAATGCCTTTTCAATGACAGCCGTAAAATCCTTGTTTCCATCTATATGTACGGTATCCGGGAAAGCAACCACCTCAGTGGTGAATACCCTATCCCTATAGCTTGCCTTCGGTGGCATCAGACAGTTGGTTGTATACAAAATTGGAGCCGGAATATTATCAAATTCCCGCTGCTGATTTTGCCAGGCAGTCCCAAAATTTCCCTTCAAGTGGGCATATTTCTTCAATTTTGGATAAGCATGTGCCGGCAGCATTTCACCATGGGTATAAATATTTATTCCTTTTCCTTCTGTCTGCTCCAGCAATAGCTGTAAATCCTTCAGGTCATGACCTGTTACTACGATAAACGGTCCCTTTTCCACTGAAAGGGGCACTTCAACAGGTACAGGATTTCCATAGGTTTCAGTATTAGCCCGATCCAAAAGCTCCATACACCTTAAATTTATTTCTCCCACCTTCAAGACTACTGGCAATAATTCGTCAGCCGTTTCGCAATAACCAAGCTTAAAAAGTGCCTCGACAAAGAAATTATCCACAACATCATCCGCATACCCCAATACATCAGCGTGGTACCCATATGCTGCCATCCCGCGCAGGCCAAATAAAATCAATGATTTTAGGGAGCGGATATCCTCATCGGCCTGCCACAATTCATCCATGCTGTAATCATCTGCATGCAGGGATGTATTCTCACAGTCTGCACAGCAGGAAACCACCTTGCCCTTTTCAATACGGACCTTCTGAATCATACCCTCCAGAGAGACATCATCAAAGCTGACATTTGTAATCGTAGTAAAAAGACCTTCCATAATAATTCTACAAGTATCATGAGACACCACATCGGCTGCGTTCATAGCCCTCGCCAATCCTATCATGGCTCCTGTCAATTCGTCCTGCAATACGGCAGTCTTTGATTTTTTCCCGCAAACGCCCATTTTACCGGTACATCCTACACAACCAGCCGTCTGCTCACATTGAAAACAAAACATTTCCTGCTTCATACCTATACTCTCCTTTTTCACACATTAGATTGTCTTCACAGTTACAATATATTATAATAAATCATACTTGTATGTTGTAATTCAAACAAAAAGGTGATAATTATGGAAAAATACTTACCAATATTAAATGGATGTTCATTTTTCAACGGAATGAGTCAACAGGAGATATTATCTATCCTCGGCTGCGTGAATGCCTACACTGTGAAAAGAGACAAGGATTCCTTTATCTTTCGGTCAGGGGACACCACAGAGGTAATGGGACTGGTACTTGTTGGCTCAGTATTCGTGGTACAGGAGGATGTATGGGGACACAGAAACATCATGACAAAATGCCATCCCGGAGATTTGTTCTGCGAAATATACGCCTCAACCCCAGGCTCTGTTCTCAATGTAAGTGCGATAACAGTTGAAAACAGCACCATCCTCATGATGAATGTAAAACGCCTTTTGGCAACCTGTTCCGTTGCCTGTGAACACCATCAAAAGCTCATTCGAAATCTGGTAGGAGTTCTTGCCGGCAAGGTATTGAAATTCAATGAAAAGATCACCCATATCAGCAAGCGCACCACCAGGGAAAAGCTCTTATCCTATCTATCCAGGGAATCCCAAAGACAGGGAAAGCTCAGCTTTGATATTCCCTTTAATCGGCAGGAACTGGCAGATTATCTTTGCGTTGAGCGTTCTGCCATGTCACTTGAGCTGTCCAAATTAAAAAAAGAAGGACTGCTGGATACTGCCCGCAACCATTTTGTGCTGTCTGCAAAATAGTCCCGTATTTCCATGACAAAAACTCCTAATTGGCATAAAAGGCTATTATCCTGTATAATATTTTGGTAAAACTATTTAGGAGGATTTATTGTGGAAAATAAAAGTAACTTTGCAGCCTTGTTTCCAATAGCTGTGTTTGTATCGCTATATTTGGGGCTCGGCATTACCTTTGAATATGTTATGAAGGTACCTATGGGCTTCTATAATATTTCAGTGGTGGTTATATTTTTGGTCGCCCTTGGTGTGGCCTGTTTTCAGACCAAACTGATATCCATGAATGAAAAATTAAAAATCATGGCCAATAATATGGCTGATCCAAATATCATTACCATGATATTGATTTTTCTGATGGCAGGAGTTTTTGTAGGTGTTTTAGGCCGTAGCAGCGCTGAAAGTGTTGCCTATTTTCTCTTATCATTAATACCTGTTGATTATGCCATTCCCCTGCTTTTTCTGATCAGTGCCTTTGTATCCCTGGCCATGGGAACTTCAGTAGGTACGATAACATTGATTGTACCTATAGCTGTTGCCGTAGCCAACAGCGCCGGTTTTTCCATCCCGCTATGCGTAGGAACAGTAATGGGGGGTGCAATGTTCGGGGACAATCTTTCCTTTATCTCCGATACTACCATTGCTGCCTGTAACGGACAGGGCTGTGCTATGCAGGACAAATTCAAGGCAAATTTTAAAATTGCCATTCCGGCTGCAGTGCTTACCATAATAATTCTGTATTTCATATCTGCCAATCAGGGCAATGGTGTACTGGAAATAAAGGATTATCAGCTGCTTCAGATATTCCCCTATCTCCTGGTTCTGGCCGGGGGGATCATGGGCTTCAATGTATTTCTGGTATTACTGGCAGGTATAATATGCGGCACCGTGCTCATGCTATCCACCGGGCAGATAACCTTCATAGACTATATAATCAATATAGGAAAGGGTACCTCCGGTATGTTTGAAACCTCCATGGTGGCCATACTGGTATCTGCCATATGTGGCCTGATTGCCTACAATGGAGGTTTTAATGCCTTACTTTCACTAATACATAAGGTATTTACAGGGAAAAAGGGCGGCATGATGGGCATAGGCCTGTTGGTCGGACTAATGGATATTGCCACAGCCAATAACACCGTTGCAATAGTAATGTCAAACCCTATAGCAAAACAAATATCTGACAGCTACAAAATCACTGCAAAGGAAACAGCCTCACTGCTGGATACCTTTTCCTGTATTTTTCAGGGAATACTGCCCTATGGTGCTCAAATGCTGGTAGCCCTTTCCATTGCCATGAACCTTGGCTGTGAAATTACGGCTTTTCGTGTACTGCCTTTCCTGCTGTATCCTTATCTGCTGCTTATTAGCTCCATACTGTTTGTGTTCCTGCCAAAAGCTAAATAATTAATATCTGACAAAAAGACCCCCATAAGCCGGACTGCTTAATCCGGCATATGAGGGTCTATTTTTATAACGCCATTGTTCAAATTTTTCTTCTTTAGAAGAAAAATCTTCCAATTAGCGTTTCAACGAGCTGTGAGATATGCTCGCCAGCTGTTGTAGTTTGTTTTCCCCCACCTAAAGAGGAAGGGGACATCTTAAAGCTCGTTATATCCTTTTACCTAAATCATACCTTCCTTGACTTACCAGACCAGAATCCTTTTTTCCGGTGCCAGGTACATTTTATCTCCCGGCTTTATATCAAAGGCCCTGTTAAATTCATCGAACTGCTGAACACAGACATTTACCCGCAAAAATGGCAGCGGATGTGAATCAGACCTCACCTGAAGCTCCCCATACTCCTTTGTATATATACTTCTCCACAGGGAAGAATAATGATTGAAAAACTTTTTGTAATCAAAATCCTTTTTCTTTTTGGCTATTGACAGCATACATTGCATGCCACCAATATCTGCAATGGCTTCGGCCTTATTAATTTCTCCATTACATTTCAGGCCATCGTATATTGTGATTTTGTTAAAGTAATCAATAACCTTCTCTGCTTTTTTATCAAAAGCAGCCTTATCCTCAGGTGTCCACCAATTCACCATGTTGCCCTTTTCATCAAACTGGGCACCATTGGTATCAAATCCATGAGTTATCTCATGTCCTATTATGATTCCAATCCCTCCCAGCTTTTCCTCATAGGAAAAATCCTTCTGGTAGAACACGCCATTCAGGATGCCGGCAGGGATATTGATAGAATTATCCGTCAGCTTATAATTGGCATTGACAACATAGGAAGGCGTCCACTGTGGCTCTACAGGACCGTTCATCACACGCCTTATTTCAGAAATTTCCCATTTCAGCAGTTCCTTGCGTACATCCATGAGGTTGTTGCATTTATTCAGCTTGAGACCGCGCCAGTCCATTGGTTTATCAGGCATACATGCCCGAACAGTTATATTTTCCAGCTTGGTAATGGCTTTTTGCCTTACCGCCTCCGACAAAAAAGTTTCCTGCTGGAGCATCGTCTTGTAATAGCTGCAGATATCACCAATGATTCCTTCAATATCCTTTTTCATGGCATCATTACAGTAATATTCAGCATACAGATTTGATAAAGGGCCAGGAAGAACACTTTTTACATATTCAACTCCACGGACCCAATCCGGCATATTGCCTTTAAAGCCCCGGACTATCATATGATGTTCCATGGCCACATCATTGGCTGCAGCATTTAGTATTTCCATATTTTCCAGCATACGATACACCACCAGGGTGTCCTTCATATCCTGGAGATTCGATTCATTGTAATAAGCAGCAAGGGCTTTTATGTATGCGGGGTTTGATACCAATAAATTCTGGGCCTTATCCAATCCATATTTTTCCAGCAGGGCTACCATAGGATAACGGCCTGACATGGCTTTTAATTCTTCCAGTGTCACCGGATTATTGATAAGTGACATATAATCTGACTTTGATGCCTGTTCACTGGTATGTATGGTACCGGCCAGGGCATATTCCAGCCTATACATCGCTGCAATTTTTTCCTTGATGACAGCTTCATCATAGTTCATCAGCAGCATCATCTTTCGGGCTGCCATATCGTTGGCTTTTTTCACCCGACGCCCCAGTGCTGTCAATTTAGTATATTCAGCAGAATCTCCCAAGGTGAGTCCCATAGGTATAATGTTCAGGGCATATTGGGAGGAATCATTAAAGGATGGCTGTAAATCCGGCTCGGCAAATCCGCTGCCAGGAACATCTTCCCCTATTAGATATCGGTCCATATCTTCCAGTGTTTGAATTGATTCTATGGCATCCACATCAGCCTTTAGCGGTGCCAGCCCCACCTTGTCACGACGGTTCCAGTTTTTTACCATATTATAGACTTTTCTGCAGATATTGATGTCATGGGAAAAGGTCATTCCCTCCTCCAGTATCTTGGCCAGCTTGTAATCCACATCACTGTTCACATCATCAAAAACACTGTACTGGGAGCTTATTCCATAAGAAGCCATATCATTTAGCCAGGTATTGTTGCTGTAGGAATAAAAATTATCCTTTAGGGGGAAGGATTGTACTCCATGCTTTTTGTCTATTACACTTACATCCAGCCAGGGATCGCCACCGGCTGCTGCAGGAGTAGTGACCCCCACATATTTTTGTGGCTCCTCATCAACCTCTGTCTCATCACTGTGCTGCTGTTCAAGAACCACAGGTATATTTTTAATATCCTGTACATGGGCAGCATCGGAACCGGCAGGGAAAAAAATAAAAGCAATGACAGCTGCCAAGAGCAGCCTGAATTTAAGACCATTAAACATAATAAAATACCTCATTAAAAGTCACCGGAATATCCCCAGGAATACTTCAGGATTTCTGATGAACATATTTTCCAAAATACATTAATAATATTAACACATTTGCAAGGTGAAATAATTAATTATTTCAATATACATTTAAGCATCTGCTGATGAAAACAAAATGAATATGGTGCTTTTCCCATAAAGCAAAGTCTGAGATGCACTTCAGTTTGCATCTGATATCGGGTATAATCATGTATGAATGAGTCTCTTGCAGCAGATATTGCCCAGGCAATCAGCCGGCACTTCTGCAAAGTATTCCTTTACATAAAACAAATGGAGCTTTTACATCAATGAAAAACAATACCTTAAAATCTTATTCCATGCTTATAGCAGCCATGCTTATATGGGGCTCGGTGGGAATATTTCGCCGAAATATTCCCGTTTCCTCGGAATTCCTTGCCCTGACCCGTGGTATCCTGGGCACACTATGTATGCTTTTACTTATATATTACAACCGGCATAAAAATATTGAATGGCCATCGCCAATAAATATCATGATTTTAGCCTTTACAGGCATGCTTCTGGGTTTTAACTGGATATTTCTGTTTGAAGCCTTTAATTTTACCACAGTTCCCATTGCCACACTTTGCTATTACATGGAGCCTACCATCGTAATACTTATATCCCCCTTGTTTTTCAAGGATTCTATTACCGTAAAGCATATACTGATTGTATTTCTGACTATTACCGGAATGATTATGATATCCGGATTACCGGACCATTCCCAAATAGGCTACGACAGCTTAAAGGGTGTAGGCTTTGGACTTGCTGCAGCTCTTTTATATGCCTTTACCATCATACTCAATAAAAAGATTGAACAGGTGGATACTTATCAAAAAACCTTTATACAGCTTGCAGGTGCTGCACTGATCATGCTGCCATATACCTTTTTTACCCAGGCTTTTCCGGCTACTGTGCCGGATGAAACCACCCTGTTACTACTGCTTACAGTTGGCCTTGTCCATACCGGACTGGCCTACGCCCTGTATTTTGGCAGCATGAGACAGTTGTCGGCCCGAACAGTAGCCATATGCAGCTACATAGATCCAATAAGTGCACTGTTTCTGTCAGCCATTATCCTTGACGAAGCCTTAAGTCCTTTGGGAATTGTGGGGGCCTTCCTTATTATCGGCACACTTCTGGCAAGCGAAATAATCTCACTGAAAAAAATTGTCCACTAAAATACTCCCCCATGGCAACAGCCTTGGGGGAGTATTTGCATATTATACCTTGAACTGACTTATGGCTTCCTGTAGCACCTCCGCCTGGGCGCTCAGCTGAACAGATGCTGCTGCACTTTCTTCTGCCGTAGCAGAGTTTGTCTGCACCACATTGGACACCTGGTGTACGCCTTGATTAAGCATCTCCAGGGAGTGATTCTGCTTGACAGAGGCAGTGGCTATTTCACTTACCAGGGCTGCCACCTCACCCACGCCATCCTTAATGCTTTTAAGAGCCTCGGAGGTATCCTGGGCCAGCTTTGTCCCCATATTCACCTTGTCTATGGACTCTTCTATAATATCAGTGGTTTCCTTGGCTGCCTTGGCACTCCTTGCAGCCAGATTTCTGACTTCCTCAGCCACCACGGCGAAACCCTTGCCATGCTGTCCTGCCCTGGCAGCCTCCACTGCTGCATTAAGAGCCAGGATATTGGTCTGAAAGGCTATCTCATCAATTACCTTAATGATTTTGGCAATGCTGTTGGAAGAAGCATTAATATCCACCATGGCCTCCAGCATATCATTCATTCTCTGATTACCGGTCTCAGCCTTACTGTTTGCCTCTATTGTCAACTTATTGGCCCGCTCTGCATGATCTGCATTTTGCCCGGTTTGCTTCGTTATTTCTGCAATTGAAGCAGAAAGCTGTTCAACAGAAGCCGCCTGGGTGGTTGCCCCATTGGCCAGCATGTTGCCTGAATCCGAAATATTTTTTGCCCCGGAAGCCACCTGGGATGCCGATATTCCAATACTCTCCAGCAGGCTGTGCATGGTGTTTTTCATCTTATTCGTATTGGCTGCCAGACTGGCCAGCTCATCATTGCCAACAACTGATATATCCCTAATGCAAAGATCCCCGGCCGCCATTCTATCCATGGTGTCAGTTACGGCATATACGGCCTCCATTTTTCGGTTGATAATAAAAACCGATATGCTGCCAACAATTAAAAACAGTATCAGGGCCGCCACCATCATCTTGAAGAGAAACACCCTTTCCATTGCCTTTACAGGTTCACTGGGTGCTCCCACAAAGAGCATTCCTATTTTATTGCCGTCACTGTCTAAAATTGGCATATAACAGGTATAATAGGGTTCCCCCAAAACATTTGCCTGAACATTTGCTGTTTCTCCCTGTCCTACAACAGTGGCAAATATATCCGGATTAGCCTTTGTACCGACTGCCCTATGACCATCCTGCATGACTGTGGTGGAGACCCGTATGTCCTTTTTAAACAAGGTAACCTCTTCATCTCCTGCCAAGACATCTAATTCATCAGAAAGTCCCTCCATCAGAGTATCACCCTTATACAGGCTGCCATCCTTGATCGCCCATTGGCCGGGATACTTGATATCTATCAGCTGTTCCAGTCTTTGGGCAACATCTGATACCTTACCAATATATGCTTCTGAAAAACCGTTGTCTGCATTGATATACGCAATCATCCCCAATAAAATACACGCTATCAGCAGACATCCATCAATAAATAATACCGCCTGTTTTTTTAGACTCATAAAGGATCCTCTTTTCTTTTAAGACAGCGAAAAACAGCATCATGACTTATTAATTGGACACAATCCTGAAAATATATATTGTCATACATCATACTTCTACTGAATTAGATCCGAATTCACCAATAGCTACAGGGGCACTCACACCATGGCGCCGTGGTTTTATTTACCATCGATATCGGACCATATCTTATTAAGTTCTCATTTCTATATCTACTGCCCAATATCCTTTAAAAAGAAGAAAATAAGACTTATGCGCCATAAATTTATATACAAGCTGTTTTATTTTTACAGGCACCTGGCCCAGTCTAAAGGCTGCACATACCTGCCCTGTTACTATCGCTGACAAACATACTGTTTCTGATGAATCCCAATATTTTATTAAAAAGAATAAAAAAATCATGGTAACTTTTTCTCGTGAGATAGGATTTTAGGCCCTGTTTGTTGAATAAGGAAAGCGTAGGAATTTGAAACATATTCTAACGCCATTGTTCAAATTTTTCTTTTAAAAAGAAAAATCTTCCAATCAGCGTTTCAACGAGGTGGGAGATATGCTCACCACCTGTTAAAGCTTGTCCCCCACCTATAGAGGAAGGGGACATCTTACACCGAGTTATTATCCTAATACCACGGGGGTGTTCTATTATGGACGCAAAGACATTTTATACCATGATTGAGGGAAATTATGATTTAATACAAAGTCGTCGTTGGGATATAGACAGGATAAAAAGATTTCTGAAGCTGTTTTTAAACGACGAAAGCTATACTCAGCTGAAAGCTGCCCTTGATGCGGGGGATACCTCCGCTGCATTTGCTGCTGCCCATACCCTTAAGGGTGTTTGTGGCAACATGGCTTTTGCCAAGCTGCAGGAAACTGCATCCATGATGACTGAGGCCCTGCGAAGCAATCAGCTTGAACAGGGCAGGGATATAATGCCCTTATTGACTGCGGAGTATGAACATACCATCAATGCCATCAATCAATTTTTGAATGATTAATTTCATATCATTGGTATATATTCGTTTTATTTGCCCTGTCCGGGCAGAATTTACCAATTAACGGCAATAACAGAAATGGGCTGCCCAGATAATGCCTCAACAAAGCTGTGATCATCAGTCTTGTATTCAGCATTACATGGAGCAACCCATTTTTAATTATGTCTGAAGGATGCCAAGGTTTTCTTGAGCTGTTTAATATCCACCGGTTTGGCCAAATGGCCATTCATCCCGGCTGCAAAGCATTTTTGCACATCATCAGAAAAAGCATTTGCCGTAAGGGCTACAATAGGCAGTGTTTTGGTATCTTCCCGCTTAAAGGCACGAATAACCTTGGTAGCTGCATATCCATCCATAACAGGCATCATCAGGTCCATAAAAATCAAATCATATGTCCCCGGTGCACTGGCAATGATTTTCTGTACAGCCTCCTGCCCATTGCAGGCAATATCATTGGTAACATTAAAGTCCTCCAGAATTTTTTTCAATATCTCCGCATTGATTTCATTATCTTCCACAATCAGTACGTTCATTCCACTGACATCAATATTATCAATATTGATTTCCTTTGGCATATCCTCTGCCACTGCAATGTCGAACGGAATACTTATTTCAAAGGTAGTCCCTGCCCCCTGCTTACTGGTTACATTTATTGAGCCATTCATTTTTTCTACAAGGCGCTTCACGATATACAAGCCAAGACCGGTCCCCTTGTATGTGGTTCTGGCATCTGTATGCTCCTGGGTAAATGGTTCAAACAGCTTTTCCTGGAACTCATAACTCATGCCCATACCGGTATCTGACACCCTAAAATTGTAAATAACCTTTTTTCCTGTACTGGACATCATGCTGACGGCTAACGATATCCGCCCACCTTCCCGGTTGTACTTCACAGCATTGCTTAAAAGGCTCAACAAAATCTGGCGCAGATGTAATGGACTACCATATATATATTGCACAGGAAAACTTCTTTCCGGTGAAAAACCGGAGGTATATACCAGGCCGTACTCTATGGCCCTCGATGAAAAAGCCTCCGCAACCTCACTGATTTCATGGCGCAAATCAAAGGCATCGTGAGCCAAATGCACATTCTCCACATCCAGCTTTACAATTTCCAGGATGTCGCTGATAATGGCCAATAAATGCTTTGCGGAAATCATGACCTTCTTGCGGTTTTCATCAACCAGTTCCCTGTCATCAGCATGAATAGTGCTGATTTCCAAAAGACCGATAATTCCATTGAGGGGGGTGCGTATATCATGGGACATTGTGGCCAAAAAAGAGTTTTTGGTTGCATTGGCTTTTTGTTCATTGGCCAATGCTGCCTTTAGCTGTTCATTTATCCTGTCCTCATTTTTCTTATGCTCTGTAACATCGCCACAATAACCTGATATATAACAGTCCCCTTTTTCATCAGTGTTGATTGAACCGGCAACCCGCAGATTAATTTTTCCCTTTATGGGATGCTTCCAGGTAAGGAGACGGGTTCTCAGCTTGCCATTTAGCATATCAACATAATCGCCCTCTTCAATTTTTGTCTTATCATCCAGAAGACGCTCATGATAAAAAACATACAGCTCTTCCGGAGACATTTCCTTATTTTTTATGCCAAAAATTTCTTCGAGCTTATCATCAATTACCATGGTGTTATGTCCATCAGCACTGATACCGATTTTCCATATACCATAGCCGGCATTGGAAATAATATTTATTTTCTCCTCCAATTGTTTCCTTGCTGCTGCCTCATGGTAGTTTTTATCCTCCCAATATGACAGCTCTGCCCTGTAATTCTTGGCAATCATTCTGCTGTGTTTTTCCTGGATTACAATATATCCTATGGCCAGGCACAAGCCCTCAGCCAACAGTAAGGAAATCACATTGTCTATACCTATCTGTGCCTTATAGGCAATCAGTGGAATCATTAATAAGAGCACAATAAACAGGCATATATCAAAGGATACCCATGTTTTTGCATTCTTGTCTTTTGATTGATTCACGGTCTCCATTATTTTCACTCCATATGATGATACCTTGGCAGCACCAATTGGTGCCGCCAAAACTATTCTGATTTTCTCCTGATATTCTCTATAACGCCATTGTTCAAATTTTTCTTTTAAAAAAGAAAAATCTTCCAATTAGCGTTTCCCCTAAAGGGACTAACTTCGTGTCGCAACGAGGGGGAGATATGCTCACCACCTGTTAAAGTTTGTCCCCCCACCTGTAGAGGAAGGGGACATCTTACAGCGAGTTATAGGTTGATCGGCATATGCCACCAAGCCTTTTCTCTCCCCCATGGGGAAAATTCCCGTCAGTTCATATATTTCTCCAGTGTCGTCAACAGGGTATCTATATTCAGCGGTTTTCCAATATGATCATTCATCCCTGCTTCCTTGGCCATCTTGATATCCTCCACGAAGGTATTGGCAGTCATGGCAATAATAGGGATTGTCTGACTGTCAGCCTTTGAGGAGCTCCTGATTTTTTGCGCAGTTTCATAGCCATTCCAGCCTGGCATCATGATATCCATCAGGATAACATCAAAGGATCCTGCCGGCATTTCCATATATTTATTATAGGCCAGCTGCCCATCCTCAGCTGGAATTACTATAGCCCCCTCATCCTCAAGAAGAGTTTGGGCAATTTCCATATTAAGCTCATTATCCTCTACCAAAAGCAGACGCATCCCCTTAATGGAGCTGGCAGCAGATTCTGCCTTATCATTTTTATAAGAGGCATCATGATTGATTTTAAATGGTATTGATACCACAAAGGTAGTCCCTACACCTACCTCACTTTCCACAGAAATAGTACCCTTCATTTTATCCACCAGGGCCTTAACAATGGCCATTCCCATCCCTGTTCCCTGATATCTGCTTCGGGCATCATTCTTTTCCTGGGTAAACGGTTCATATATATGCTTTAAAAATTCCTTTTTGATACCTATACCTGTGTCCTTGACGATAAAGTCATAGGTAACATTATCTTCATCATGGCTGTTCAGGACCACGGTAAAGCTGATGCTTCCTCCGGGACGGTTATATTTAATACCGTTATTGATCAGGTTCATCAGTATCTGCTTAAAATGAAGCGGACTGCCAAAAACTTCAGGATAATCCAGCTTCATATCCACATCATACTCTGAGGTGATACCATTTTCCTTGGCCCTGATATTGCATATGGTCATTACCTCTGAACAAAGATCATTAATATTGAACGGCTCGTATGCCAGCTCTATGCTGCCATCCTCCAGCTTGCTCATATCCAGAACATCATTTATCAGACCAAGGAGGTGATTAGCTGCAACTCGTGCCTTGTTGCGGTTGGACTTTAAAAGCTCCTTGTCATCACCATGACGATCGCTTATCTCCAGCAGGCCTATAATACCATTTAATGGCGTTCTTATGTCATGGGACATTCTCGACAAGAAGCTGGATTTAGCGGCATTCGCCTTCTCCGCCTTGGCCAGGGCCAACTCCAGTTCCTTGCGCTGCTTTTGTTCCGCCTTGACAACCTCTGTTATATCCTTACAGATATAGACAGCATTCAAATGACTGTTCTCAGGGTTTTCCATGAGAATAATCGTAGCGGTCCATGAATATCCCAACTGATAGGACTGATAACGGATTTCAACTGCCCTCTTCCCCTTGGCAAAGGCATTTTTTAATCCCTCACAGGTCCAGAGTGTTTCCTCAAGGTCTGTCAGTGCCACCAGCCCAAATTTTTCAGATCTGTACTTATTGAAATCATCATACTTCATCGGAAAATTGAGGGTCGCTCCGAAAAGAGGATCATAATCCCCGGCATTATTGAAATTACCGAATATGATTCCCTCGGTGACATCAAATTCGTAGAAGAAGGCACAATCGTGAAGCAGGGCTTCATTGTACTGATTGACCTGCCTCAAGGCTTCAATCAGGCGTTTCTGCCTGTCCTTGGACAATTTATTAAGTTCTGTTATTTCCCTTAGCTGGGCTTCTTTTTCATATGTGAGCTTCTTGTTCTTCTGCAGCTGTATTTCTATTTCTTCCTTGGCCATGGTTATACCCTTGAGGTACATATAAAGCCCAAGAATAATAATGCCAAATATAACCACGCCAAGAACCATTACAACCATTCCATTTTCCCTGATGAAATCCTCAGGGGTGTATTTACTGCCAGCCTGAATATACTTGAAAACATAATCTGACAAAACGGCCTTGTCTGTAAGGGCTATTCCCTTGTTCAGCATAGACATGAGCTCAGTCTGATTCCTTGATACGCCAATGCAATATGACAGATTGATGCCCAAAGGCATGGTCTTGATATTGCGGAAGCGCGGATTATTTAAAATTTCCTTCAGATGGTAAGAGGACATTATGGTACAGGTAGCATTGCCCTGGTTAACAGCCTCCACACAACGATAAGCACTGTCATAATCCACAAATTCACACTCCGGATACAGCTTCGACAGCTTCTTGAATGGCTTATTATACATTGCAATACGATTGAAGGTCTTATCGGAATAATTGCCCTTGTAGGCAACATATACCGGTACATTTAAAAGCTCTGAGGTATTGGACATATATTCCAGGTCATTCTTACTTGCTTCGCTTACCACCGGAAATACCATATCAACATCATTGTTTTTAAGGCCGGCCACCATATTGGCAAAGGAATTATATTCATGATATTCCAGCTGTACCTTGTCGGAAATATGCAGTATCTTCAAGATGCCGGACATAACATCCTTGATAATTCCATCGACCTGGCCATTCCCGGCAGTATCAGAAAATGGCATATAGTTTCCTATGTATCCGACCCGCACAACAGGGTGTTCATCCAGCCACTTCTCCTCCTCATCAGATAATGTACTGTTGATAAGGGTAGCTCCATAGCTGGAATACTGAAGATTCTTCAAAAAGAATGGTTCTGTCTTATTAATGGAAGCCAAGGCAATATTTAAATCAGTCAAAAGGTCAGGACGGCTCTTGGAAACTGCCATGTAAAATGGCTCTTGTCCTACCTGTACCACCGGCGCATATCCGGAATCAATCATGATATTGTTGTCTGTGGCCACAATACCATCTATTTCATTGCGGGCAAATGCCCTATCTCTTTCATCAAAACCAGAATACTCAATAATGGTGAAATCAACGCCATTTTGTGCTGCCCATTGCCTCAGAAATGTGGTCATGCGGTTGTTGACAATACCACCTATGCGTCGTCCCTGTAAGGTGCTTTTGTCATCTTTATCCATCATCTGATTATTTTCATGCTGGAAAAGGTAATAATTTTCCATACCCATCATGTAATCAGGAAAAAGCATCGATTCCTTTCGTTCCTCAGTAATAGAAACGCCTGCCAGGAAATCTATTTCACCTGTGGCCAGCTTGGTCATCAGCTCGCCCCACTCACCGGGAACATATTGATATTCCCATCTGGTATAATTGGCAATCTTCTGCAGATATTCATAAGAATAGCCACTCTTGGTGCCATCCTCACTGTCTTCTTCCTGAAAACCATTGCTGGCATACCACCCCACCCGTACTACCTTTGGGGTGGTGGCAGGTGTCCCGGCGGAATACACTGTAGCCGGATACACAGCAAGAGTAGCAGTAAACAGGCACAATAAACAAACAATACAAGCCTTTATATATTTTGTGTTAGCATGGACAATTTTTATCATGATGGCTCACTCCAAATATATATAGTCAAGAAAACATCTATCAAAAGGACAATTCGACATAAAAAAAAACATATCCTGCTTTTTCCTTAAAATGTGAAAACCCCCATGAATCAAAAATTATGACTCATGGGGGCACTGTTATAACGCCATTGTTCAAATTTTTCTTTTAAAAAGAAAAATCTTCCAATTAGCGTTTCAACGAGGTGGGAGATATGCTCACCACCTGTTAAAGCTTGTCCCCCCACCTATAGAGGAAGGGGACATCTTACACCGAGTT
>NZ_JAILFV010000112.1 GCF_024697385.1 Anaerovibrio sp. | reverse complement strand
CAGCTTTATTCCCATCTGGCAGCAGCAATGCGCGAAAACGCCCTTGGTGAACTGTGGCCTGCCGCCAAAAACCGCAAGGAAATGAAAAAGGCATATCTAAGCTATATGTATGGTGTATAACGGCAGCATATGATTAAAGCGGTGTGAAAAATGCAAAAGCATTTATCACACCGTTTTTAATGCAAATATGAGGTTTGTAATCCACCGTTGCCAAATAACTCTGTTCCGTACTCTTTCATATGTTTTTATACCAACAGTCTTTTTCATTCAAAGGAAACTGTCTTTTAATTGCATGACATGATTCATTCTCCCAGATGAATGCCTGCCAGATTCTTTTCTTCCATATTCCCCACTTCATAATGCAGATTTTCTTCGTCAAGAATCTGCAGAAATGCTTTCAGATATTTATCATCCTTAACTACCTGCTGGAAGGAAAAACAGAACTTCCCGGGAACAGCAGTAATTTCCTGTATAAAATGACCATCTGTAATAAAAAACAATGATTCAACATAATCTGCAAGACCACCCCATGGCAAATTTCCTACATAGCTGATCGTATAGGTATCCCACGGTGCATTCTTTATCAGACTGTGGTCAAAGGCATATTGCATTTTCCCCTCATGGGAATGTACTTCATCGATTTCGGCCCGATAGGCCATCAATCTTTTCAGCTCCAGCCAGCTAAGCTCCGGCCGCAGCTGAAGGAACATTTTCTCCCTTGTCATGGCACTGAGCTTTCCAATTGACCAGGAAAGCATATCCGGGGTGTATTTCACCCGAAGCATGCGGACCAGATCTCGATATGTATCAGGACAGCCAACATCAGCCCTATAATTTGCCACAATCCTGGAAGAAATGAACGAAACATCCCTATCCCGGAAAACCCTGCCCAATGTCTTGAACATTATCGCCGAAAACAAGGAATTGGGACTTGCATGATTGGCACGGGCATGGCCTATTACTTCATCCTGTTCCAAAATGATGGGAATAAATACCACATCCTTGAAGGGATCCTTGAAATATTTCTCATAGTCGTCCATTGGCATATAGGCATTCCCAAAGTCGTTCACCAATTCACCTTCATCTGCCGGTGCTTTACTGAGCTCCGGGATTGCTGTCTCACTCTGTGAAAATGGTGTCAGGGGTGTCAGAATTCCTTCGGAGCTTATTTCGGTCTGGTACAAATCCGTAAGATACTGCCAAAGTGTTGCCTGTACCCAGACCATCATTCCACAGCCACCACATATAGAATGAGGTGCATGAAAATATATTGAGCTGCCTGTCCAGGTAATGCAAAAGAAAAGATGATTTGTCTCCTCACTACCAAGAACAATCCTTTCAGCACCTTCCTCCTTCACTACCAGTTCTTCTTCACTTGGCTCCAAAATATGCGCTCCTGTTTCATCGAACCGCATTATTCTCCTATAATAGGGAAAACGATGAAAAGCCTTTGTTGCTGAATCCTTTAACACTTTGCCATCTACATGCTCCGTCAGGTTGACCTTCATCTTTATGTTCAATGATGCCCTGGGTATAGTCTCATAAAAGAAGTAGCTATCAAAATCATACTTCATTGCACATCACCTCTATCAGCTCCTTGCCGGACTTTCCTGACTTGTCGCATCTGTCTCCGGATAAGCCATGATACTTGAAGCAAAGCATTGTAATATCATCGAAATACTCTGCTTCACCCACAAACTCTGCTATCTTATCCGTCATTTCCCCAATCAGGGCCTCCGGCTGTTCCTTCCAGCACTGCTTAAGAGCCTCGGTCATCCTTTTTATGCCAAAACGATTTCCATTTTTGTTGGAAGCATCAAGCACGCCATCGGTATACACAAAGAGAATATCCCCGGGCTTAAGCAGGATTTCATTTTCCTTAAAGTCGATTTGCGGCATACATGCAAGTGGCAAATCATGCATCGTATTTATCTGCTCCCATTTCCAATCCGCTCTTTTGATGGATGGTTTCTCATGGCCGGCATTGACACTTCTGAGGATTCCCGTCGAAAGCTCTAAAACAGCCACCCAGACGGTAACAAACATACCTGTAGGATTTGTATCGTATAACTGTTTATTTACATTACTAATTGCATCAGCCAGGGATTGCCCTGCCTTCAGTTCACTTCTTATCAGCGTTTTACTGGTCATCATGAAGAGCGCCGCTGGTACGCCCTTGTCTGAGACATCTGCTATAACAAGGACCAGGTGGTCATTATCCAACATGAAGAAATCATAAAAATCACCGCCTACCTCCCTTGCAGGAAGCATTGAGGCAAATAAATCAAATTCTTTCCTTCCTTTGATTTCATCTGAAATCGAAGGAAGCTGGCCCATCTGTATCGATGTGGCCATTTCCATCTCAGCCCTGGTCTTTTCCTTTTCCGTGGCATTGAACCGTATCTCGTCCGTATATCTGTCTATTTCAAGAGACATATCATATATATCCCCTGCAAGCAATTCTATTTCAGTCTTTTTAGGAGCTCTTATCATTGCATCCAGATTAGTGGCCACTTTAGTGCTTTCCTTGGTTCTCATGTAATCACGAACTGCTTGGGAAATTGTCTCCAGTGGTTTTATGAATTTTCTCCGCATTAAAAATATTACAACAAGACAAACAACAATCGTACGAATCAAAATCAGTATATCCGATGCCCTGATATTGTCATTGATGGCTGTTTCAACAAGTTGTCTGTCATAACCCACGGAAACGGATGCTATCCTGTTATGATCCTTGTCATATACAGGAATGGTCATTGCATAATATGAATAATCGCTTTCAGCTGTACCTTCATCGCTATTGCCCCCGGCCTTACCGGCAGGTTGCGATATTTTTTTTTCGGAAACTGTAACATAGCTGGCACTAACACCATCACCAGCCTCAAACGCTCCGGAGAATACCGGCTTTTCCACCTTTTTTAGCTTAAGCAAGGTCCCCAGTTCATATGGATTGCTGTTTTCATTATTCATTCCCGAAAACAGTATCATAGCACCATCCGATGCGGGGTCATCTTTGGTACAGGTGAAATACATGTAGTCATAGGTGTTGGCAAGGAGGTCAAATCTTTGTGCTATCAAAAGATAGCAGAATTCCGCATACTCCTTCTGCTGCTCTGCAGAAAGAGCATCCAGCTCCTCTTTGCCCAGCAGAAAATTATAATTGTCCTTATACCATTTATGGGAACGAACCCATTTATCATTGTCTGCTCCAAATCCATTCCTCGGAATATCCATTTCCTCACGATGCTCAGCCCAGTAGGAAATCAGCCACGGCAATGATTCATCATATTCATGGAGTATGGCTCTCGTATACACGGCCGAATCCATAAGATGAACATCAAGATAATCATGAAATTGTTTATTGGCCAGATAAGTGGCAGTAATACGATTTGTCAAAAAAAAGATCAGAAAAACCAGCAACAGCCACATTACAACTTCCACCATCAGCCGGCGTTTCTTTGTCCTTTTTTTATTATTCAGCTGTACCAGCCCTTGTCCGCCCATAATTACATTCCTCCAGAATATGCTTTTTCAGCCCTGCAATTTCTTTGCTGCCAAACCCCCGCTCTGCCATAAGTCCGGTGAAATCATGCTCATCCATCCAGTCGAGCAGCTGTTTCATGGTACCTGCCTTTGATGCAGCAGCCATTTCCATTTTCTCCGGGGGGATCTGTGCCTTCATATCTTCCGGCAGGGCCTGAATCCGTTTTAAAATCACGGCCTCATTATACACTTCGGTAATTACATAATCCGCAATAATATCCTCTCTCCGTACTCCGGACAGATACAGGACTGCCGCAGCAACCATACCGGTACGATCCTTGCCTGCAGTACAAAATATATCCACATTCCCCTTTGCCAAAAGCTGTAAGATAAGCCTCAGACTTCCTGCCATCTCATCCAGGGAATTATTAAGCATAAAGCTGTAATCCAGGCTCATACTTTCCATAAATTTCCTGGCCGCCTCGTCCGGATCATCAATACCCAGGTCTTCCTTCAGAAAAGGACAATGATGATAAAGCACCCCGCATTTTGTTATAACCGGCGCCTTTTCCCGTTCAAATGTGCTTCTTAAGTCTATTACATTTAAAATATTCAGTTCCTTGAAGGTATGCCACTCGTCATCGCTTAGCTCTGCCAGGCAGTCGCTCCTATATAATCTGTTCCAGGAGGTAATCCTTCCATCCTTCGTCTCGTATCCGCCCATATCTCTGAAATTCATCAGGTGTTCCAATTTTCTTCTTCTGATGCAACTCACAATCTGTCTCCTTGTCTACACCCATTCAGCCAGTGGTATTCTTTGCCCGACATCAAAATCAGCTTATTTTCCGGATTATGAGGGTATCGCCAGCATCCATGGCAGGGGCCTCCACCAAAAGGCCTGCTGCTTCACTCATGATTTCTATGGATTCCCTCCCGCATGGAAGATGCCAGCAGCTTCTCTCGGGAACGATTATACAGCCCCTGTTTCTGACTTTATCTACAAGTCTGAAGAAGCTATCAATAATAATATTATAATCCTCATTTTCCCGATAATTCATATCAAAAATACCGAAGGCATACCCATCGCTCTCAGCTTCAATATCTTCCACAGAAACACAGGTAACACCATCTAATTGCCGAATCTCATTGGAAAGAAGCAGTATCGTGCCTACAGGATTCAGCCTGCTGATCACTTCCTCTATGCTCTCCATTTTTTCCGGCTTTTCATCAGATTTTACAGTTTTCCCGGAAAACAGCATGTCAAAGTAGCCGGATTCAATTCTCTCAATAAAATCCCGATCTCGGTGCAGCTGGCCATAATCCCCATTCACAAAGTAAATTACCCCGGCACTTGTCGCTAAATCAATCGTCCGATCAAGATGACCAGATTCGATTTTTGGAATGCTTGCTCCATAGAAGCTCTTCTGATGCCTGAGCAGGGAAAGAATTGGTGCCGATACCACATTCATATCCCTGCCAACGATGATATTTTTCATAAAGCCCTTTGCCAAAGGACGATATGGATCATTCATATGTGCTGCAAATGCGTCCGGATGAAGATAGGCATCCAAAAGCAAATCTGTCTCGTGATGTCCCAGCATCCTGTCCATATAATCTGCAGACATGTGATTACCAATAACACGGCAGTTTGCCTCTATGAGAACCGGTCCCTTCTCATCTATCATAAACTCACTGTGCACGATTCCATTAGTAACCCCCAGTGCCTTAAGCACCTCAAAGGCATACCTTACAAGTGAAGAGCTGCCTGTCTCCAGATGTTCCAGAAACTCAGTAATACTGTATACCTTGCCTCCACCCTCCACTGTTTTCTTGGCATATTTCCAAATGGAGGAAAGTTTGTGCATTCCATTGCAGGAAATTGTGTTTACTACATATTCCGTCCCTTCAATCTTTTCCTGCAGCAGCATTCCATCTTCTTCTCCACCCATAGCATTTGCCGTGGAAAACACCTCATTAAAAGCGTCCTTTAATTCTTCCTCATTTTCACAGACGCGAACGCCAAAAGAACCAGCTCCCCTATAGGGCTTCAGCACACATCCTTTTAATTTCTGCTCCCTATAAAAAGTGATAATCTCCTCCCAATTATGAACCATTGTGCCTCTAATGCCGCGGATACCGTATTCAATCAGTGCCTGATTCATCAGATGCTTATTGGTCAGCGCCGGTATCCTTTCAATTGGATTTCCCGGAAGTCGCAGGTCTGCAGCCAGCTTTGTTGCAAGCTCCACACCGACTTCTCCTCCAATCACTATAAGTTTCGGAGCGTATTCTTTCACCATCCCAAGGGTTTTCTCATATGTGTCGCACTCTATCAGGAATTCAGCCCTATCATGATAATGGTGTTCTACAGCATTCCTGTCCTCCGACATCGTTTCAAAAATGATATCGTTTCGTTTTGACCAAAGACATATAGGCCGAAAACCTCTCTGGATAATGTCATTTATATAATTCTCTCCTGTGGAAAGAGGGTCTACAACTACGATATTTTCCATACTCATTTTACACTCCTTCCTTTTGTATTAAAGCATCTACAAGCTCCTTACTGATCTGTTCGGGATATTTTTGCTGTAGTTTCTCAAATCCTGTCAGCAATGCTTCCATGGATTCATATCCTCCGGTAACCGCATCATTAAAGAAATACGGGTCTTGTCCCGGCATCCTTACCTCGTACTGGATCACACTGATTACAGATTCCTCTGATGCAATCCTTGCAAGTGTCCGAAGGTCTGCTCCCGGCATCTTGAACTGACAGGCAAATTTCAGTTTTTTCGTATCGTTAAGGTCCACAGTGCCCGGCTCATACTGATCCATATATACATCATAAGGGAGTCTTTCCTGGGAGGCCGTTATAAGAGTGGTAAGACCCGACCAGCGGTTGTTGATCTCAAGGATATACCACAGGCCATCCGCCAATACCAAATCAACCTCCATAATACCTGAAAATTCCATGACCTCTGCAAGCCTGAGCAACTCTTTCCTGAGTTCTTCGACCTTGAACTTCTCGTCAAGAATCGGTCCGTATTTCAGGGTAGTTGCCCCAAGAGGATCGTTCAGCTGGCCTTCTGCCGTATTAAATATTCTGAATGGCGGTGAGATAATATAGTTTCCCTTGCTGCCGTGAACCTCCATGCCATATTCATCGCCAGACAAGAACTCCTGAATCAGGACATCCTCAGTTAATTTCCCAGAAAGCAAATATGCCTTTGCATCCTCATAATCC
>NZ_JAILFV010000106.1 GCF_024697385.1 Anaerovibrio sp. | reverse complement strand
GTGAAATATATTAGTGACAGGGTTGCCGTGATGTACATGGGAGAAATCATGGAAATTGCCGAATCTGATGAGTTATATGAAAATTCGCTGCATCCATATACCAAAACACTTTTGGCAGCGATTCCGGTACCTGACCCTGATGTACACAAGGATGTATCTGTCATAAAGGGTGAGGCATGTAATGCCGGTATAGGGAAAGGTTGTGCCTTTGCTGGGCGTTGCACTTGTGCCATGGATAAATGCCACAGGGAAAAACCGTTCATGAAAACAATAAATGGGCACAGTGTTGCCTGCCATATGGTGTGAATGTATGATAAATAAAGAATATCCCCTGAGACTTCAGGGGATATTTTGCTTATTTGCTTATAAGTTATTGATTATTCAATATGTCGGCAACTGTCATGCACATGCCCTTTACAGCCTTTATTGCCATTTCCTTTGCATATTGACTGGCGGCGGCTGCTGCAAATTCAGGGGTATGGGCTTCTATATTGCTGCCGATTTTAATTTCCGGCTGTATTGTAGGGACTATTTGACTCACATTTCCCACATCTGTAGAGCCATCTGCATAATCATCAGGAAGTAACTTTATATCATTTATTCCCGCAGCCTTGAAATTGGACAGGGCACATTCTTCCAGGTGCTTATCATTTATCATGTTTTTGAATAATGGTTCATAGTGGTGCAGATCAAGTCCGGTTCCATGCTGCTCAGATACTCTTTGAGCCAAGGCCCTGATTTGAGGAAGCATGGTATTTTCCAGATAGTCCACACGCAATGCCCGGATAGTTGCTTTCATGACGGCCTTATCAGGTATGATATTGGGAGCTGTTCCTCCCTCAGTTATTATCTTGCCAAGGATGTAAGGCTCCTGGAAGGATTGCTGCAGCTGAGTCAGCTGTTGATAGAAGTTCACCATGGCATCAAGGGCGTTAATGCCATGATAATCAGGGTCAGCCACATGGGCAGGCTTCCCTGTAAAGGTTATCTGAAGAGGATGGGTAGCATAGGAGGTACCACCAAAGGTGGTTTCACTGCCGGGATGACAAATCAGGGCAAAATCCAGCTTATCAAATATTCCTGCTTCACTCATGTACACCTTACTGCCCAAGGTTTCTTCTGCCGGACAGCCGAATACATGAATAGTAGCCTTATCCCCCAAAATATTGGAGCAGACTATTGCTGCAGTAATGCTCATGGCAGCAATCAGATTATGGCCACAGCCATGACCAATTTCCGGCAGGGCATCATATTCTGCCAAAAAACCGATTTGAATATTACCATTACCAAAGGAAGCCTTAAAGGCAGTGGGAAATTTATCAGGAAGTATATCATTTATTTTAAAACCTTCCTTTTCAAGAATACTTCGCAGATATGAAGACGCCTTGAATTCCCTGCAGCCGGTTTCCGGATTGCAGTGGAGATAATCAGCGATATTATATAGAGTATCCTTGTTTTTGTCTGTAATTTGACATAACTGTTCTTTTAAATTCACCTGTTGAAGTCTCCTGTTACAGTTTAATTTGATTTCTCCTTATAGGCGCGTATCAGGTCAATATTGCCCATTGGCGTGCATATATAGCCCTTTAATTCAGGATTGACCACAATTACCTGGCTGGTGTAAAAGAGAGGGATAACCACACAATCCTCAAAAAGCATCCTTTCGGCCTTGTGTAGCAGCTCCAGGCGTCTGGTCTGATTGACCTCCTTGTGGGCGGCCGCCATAATGGCATTGTATTCTGGCTTGTGATATTGGGCATCGTTGTTTTTTTCCGCGAATACATCGAGAAAATTAACGGGATCGGCAAAATCAGCAATCCAGTTGGCAAAGGCTATCTGATAGTCACCATTTTCCCGTGAATCAAAAAATACCTTTGTTTCCTGATTTGTCAGTTCCACCTCGACTCCCAGGGCATCCTTCCACATCCCCTGAAGGGATTCGGAAATTGCCTTGTTCATATCACTGGTGTTATACAGTATGGTTACAGGTTCTCCATTATAGCCTGATGCTTCCAGCAGTTTTTTTGCCTGTTGGGCATCCTCAGTAATAAGGGAACCACCTTCCAGGGCAAAATCCCTGCCATTAAATGACATGCCTGGTGGAACGAATGTATTGGCTGGAATCTTGCCGTTACGAACCACCTTTTCAATCATTTCTTTGCGGGTTATAGCCATGGCAAAGGCTTTTCTGACCTCAGTCCTGTCAAAAGGAGGTTTTGTTACATTAAAAACATAATAAGTGGTGCCAAGCTGCGGTTCTATCTTGTATAGTCCCATTTCCTTAAGTCTGTTCTCGTCAGCAGGTGGTGGATCTGTAATCATATCAGTTAGTCCACTTTCCACCATGGTCAGTCTGGTGCTGTTCGAGTCACTTATAGGTAATTTGATATAATCCGATGCTACTATATCACGATTCCAGTAATTTTCATTTTTCTCCAGAATGATTTCACTGGAATGTGCCCATTTTATAATTTTAAAGGGACCACAGCCCACAATGGTTTCATAGTTATTTCCCCAGGTATCATTTTTTTCCCTGGTGATATGCTCCGGAACAGGGTACAATGCGTGGAAGGCTGTAAGGTCAATAAAATAGGTAGCAGGTTCCTTGAGCTTTACCTGAAGGGTATTACTGTCAAGGGCTTTAATACCAACCTGTTCGGCGGAAATTTCTTCGCTGTTATACTCCTCAGCCCCGGCTATGATAAACAGCATGTAGGCATTGCCTGAGCCAAATTTAGGGTCCAGGACACGCAGCCAGGAATAGACAAAATCCTTGGCGGTTATGCTGTTGCCATCAGACCATTTAATACCCTGACGCAGGTGAAAGGTATAGGTGAGTCCGTCAGGAGATATTTCCCAGCTTTCGGCCAACGCAGGTTGAGCCTGATTATTTTCATCCATGCGGGTCAGGCCTTCAAAGAGAAGTAGTTCCACATTATTTTCAGCAAGTCCATAGGACATTGCTGGATCCAATGTCGATGGCTCCTGAGGCAGGGTCATGGAGATTGTTTTCTCCGGAGGGCATTCGATTTGATTGCTGCCACAGCCGGTAATGCAAAATATTGTAATTATAAGTAAAGCAAAGAGTTTTATAGATTTCATAGTCATCACTTTTATATATCCATTAGTTTATTTTATGGCAGAGAATGACGAAACAGGTCATACTGACACTCATATAATATATCACAGTGACCGGGGGATGTCTAAGGAATTATGCTGTGGTGAATGGATATAGCCTTAATAAGGATTTTTTGCATAGAAAAACCGGGCAAAGTCCATATGCGAACAAAGCCTGTCTGGTCTTTCCCGGTAGTTCAATTCAGTTGGTACGTAAGTACGAATGGACTGGAATATTATTTCAGGCTGAGACACTTATAGAATTTTTCATCCATGTATCCATGGTAGAACTTTTTGCCAAAGCTGACAAAATATGCAGCCTCTCCCAATGATTTGACCCCACGGGTTTCAGCCATTGGTCCGTTAGGATTCAGATAGGTCCATTTGCCGTTCCGCTCATAATAGAGCTTTACGGATTTTGTATTGTATTTGAACTTCATCTTGTTGCGGTAGGTTTCAGTTGTTTTTCCACCGTAGGCATCATCTACCATGAAAATTTCAGCCTCGATAACAGGTGTATCCGAGTCATTATTCAGAACCTTTACACTGGACTTATCAAGGTAATAGCCGGCACCCATGTGGCCCTCCAATAATGGGTGATTAGGGTTTTGCTTCAAAAAGAGCGGGTAGTGGTTGGTGGTGGCCGCTAATAATTCCCTGCGTTCTTTTTCATTGGCTGCATTTTTGATTTTTGCGTCCATATATTCCTTCAAATGTGGTTTAATATCCTTGATCTTGACGGCTTTTGAACAATCAAGACCTGGAATATTAAGGGCTGCAATATCAGCGGAAATATTTTTTGAAAGGTCAGTTATTTCATTGAGCTTATCTGAAGCAGTCTTTTCCGTTGGATTTTCCAGTACAAAAAGCACATTGTCAATGAGCCTCAGCTCAGAGCCTATAATTTTTTTCAGCTTCTCTGCATAAGGCTTATCTTCCTCGGTGAGTTCAAGCATGTTGAGATCTGCTTCCTGCTGTTGCAGAAATTGTTTGTTCAGATTCAGGGAATTGGTAATCTCAATGAGATCATCCTCCTTCATGCCGATTATTTCTTCTAGATCATCATGGTTTTCCTCCAGAGTATTGGTAATGGCAACGGCAGTGTTAAAGAAATTTTCACTGTCGTTATGTTCCTCCTTGGAACCAATGTAATACAGCAAGCCAAGGATCAGCATAATGGCAACAGCAACACCGGCAATTATAATGCCCTTATTTCTGTTAGAAGACTGATTCATGCCGGGATGTGGCGGATAGGGTCCCATAGGGGGCTGTTGATTAGATTGATATCCTGTGTTATTGGCCTGTGAGACAGGTTGATTAGGAGCAGGTTGATGGACCGGATGTTGGGGAGAAGTCCCTGCCGGCTGATTGTTGTTGGAATTTTGAGTGCCGCACTTTGGACAGTACAAAACGTTATCTTCCAACTGAGTGCCGCAATTTCTGCAAAAATGTGCCATAATGTCTCCTTCCGCTGTCATATTAAGTAAAATAACAGACAAGTATATTTATATTCATTATATTTATATAATAAGTCTTTGATAAAAGCAATATCAGGCATATTAATTCCCTGGCAAATTGTTACTCCTTTTTTCAAAACATTCCAATACTATGCTATAATAAAATGAGATTTATGTGGTGGGAGTTTTTCCATTGGATAGAAAATATATGGCTTTCACAGGGATAATTGTCAAAAATTTGTAAAAGTGAGGTTTAATATGAGTGATAAAAATTTTTATGCTGAAGAAATATCTACTGAGCTTTTCTACAAAATGCGTGATAAATCATATGCCAAGGGTTGTAAGCTGCCTATTTCAGAATTGAGGCACATACATTTTCTGCATAAAAATCTTCAGGGAGAAAGCCTGGAGGGTGAAATGGTGTGCAATCAACATATCAGTGACAGACTTTTGGATATATTTTATCAGCTTTATGAACTGGCGTATCCCATGGAAAAATTCAATCTCATAGATGAATATAATGCGGATGATGAAATATCCATGACCAATAATAACGGTTCTTGCTTCAATTATCGTCTGGTTGCCCATACCAACAGGGTATCCAAGCACGGCCTTGGTTTGGCGGTGGATATTAATCCCTTGTATAATCCTTATATAAAGAATATTGAAAGTGGCATATATATTGCCCCTGTTGCCGGTAAACCATATGTGGACAGGGATTGGGATTTTGATTATAAAATAATAAAAAATGACCCATGCTATGAGCTCTTTATAAAAAATGGCTTTGAATGGGGGGGTGACTGGGAGGATGAGAAGGACTACCAGCATTTTGAAATTCCGGTTGAGCAAATAAAAAAATGGTATCCGGATTATTGATTTTGACAGACAGGATGGAGGAACATAAATGAGCAGCATACTTATCAGGGATTCATATGTACTGATGGCAGACTATACCACCAAGGTGGCTGATATTGCCATAAAGGACAACGAGATTTTGGCAGTAGGTGATATTCCTGCAGATTTTAAGGCAGACCGTGTTATTTCCGGCAAGGATCATTTTGCAGTTCCCGGATTTGTCAATGGGCATACCCATGCCTCAATGACATTGCTCAGAAGCTATGGGGATGACATGGAACTGATGGACTGGCTGAATAACCGCATTTGGCCGACCGAAGCAAAGATGGTTGAGGAAGATATTCGTGTCGGTGGTGAGCTGGCTGTGCTGGAAATGATTAAATCCGGTACTACAGCTTATGCCGACATGTATGGACCTCACATGGAATCAGTTGCCGAGCTGACCATCAAGGCAGGTATCCGGGGAATTCTGGCCCGCGGTGCCATCGGTCTTTTCCCTGCCGGAAGACAGGTGCTGGAGGACAATGTGAAGCTGTACGAATCCTATAATGGTGCCGGTGACGGTCTTATTACCATCATGATGGGGGTTCATGCCCCTTATACCTGTCCACCGGAATTTTGTGAATATGCCAGGGAGTTGGCCGGAAAACATGATATTCCAATACATATTCACATGAATGAGACTCAGTCCGAAATTTCCCAGATTACTGAAAAATACGGAAAAAGGCCATTTAAATATATTGAAGATACAGGATTATTTGATCTGCCATCTATTGCGGCACACTGTGTATGGCTGGATGATGAAGATATAGCCATCATGAAGAAGCATAATGTTTCAGCCATTCACAATCCAGGCTCCAACATGAAGCTGGCCAGTGGAGTATCTCCTGTACCACGGCTGCTCAATGAGGGTATCAATGTTGCACTGGGGACCGATGGTGCTTCCAGTAATAATAATCTTGATATGCTTGAGGAAATCCGTTTGGCCGCCATGCTACATAAGGTCAATGAGCTTGACCCTTTGGCGGTTCCGGCCAAGATTGCATTGCAGATGGGAACTGAAAACGGTGCCAAAGCCCTTGGCTTGGATAAGGTGGGGAAAATTACCGCCGGTTATAAAGCAGATATAGTTTTATACGATTTAAACAGGGCAGAATGGTGTCCGCGTCATGACTTGGTATCCCTCTTGGTATATTCAGCCAACTCAGCTTCCGTAGATACCGTTATCTGCAACGGTAAAATGCTCATGGAAAAAGGAAATGTACTTACCATGGATGAGGAAAGGATTATCAAGGAAGCCCAGAGAGTGGCAATGGACCTTGTAAACAGATAACATGGCACAGAAAAAATTTTATGCTGTAAAGCAGGGAAGACAGCCAGGAATATATACCACCTGGGCTGAATGCCAAAAACAGACCACAGGCTACAAGGGAGCCAAATTCAAAGGATTTGTTACACGACAGGAAGCCGAGGCATATATGGCTGATGAAGAAATGATTACAGTGCCGGTCAGCGGAATGGTGGCCTTTGTTGATGGCTCTTATTTTAATGGTGAATATAGCTGGGGCATGGCAATCTATGAGAATGGCAATCTTATTTTTCAGGACAAGGGTAAGGGTACCTCATCGGAGGCAGCCAAGCTGCACAACGTGGCCGGTGAAGTAACAGCTGCCATGGAAGCTGTCCTATGGGCAGAAGCCCAGGGAGTGGAACATATTACTATCTGCCATGATTATGTAGGTATTTCAGAGTGGGCCTTGGGCCATTGGAAAACCAACACTTCATTGACAGGAGAATATGCCACCTTTATGCAACAGAGAAAAGAGCTGGTTACCTTCGTCAAGGTTGCCGGACATACCGGTGTTCCCGGAAATGAATTAGCTGACAAGCTGGCCAAGGCTGCCTTGGAGCTGTAGTTTAATCTAACCTTTATTAAGGCTTGGGATGTTGTCCCAAGCCTTTTAATATTTTCCCGTTTTTGTTATAATAAGGGGCAGTGCTTTATTATAACGCCATTGTTCAAATTTTTCTTTTTTTTAAAAAAATCTTCCAATTAGCGTTTTACCCAAGGGCACTAGCTTTGCGTCGCACGAGCTGGGAGATATATTCACCAGCTGTTAAAGATTGATTCCCCCCATCTTAAGAGGAAAGGGACATCTTAAGCTCGTTATACAATGAGGTGAAAATTTTGCAGAAAAAAGTTACGAAAAAAGGCGCTAAACGCACAAATAACAATAAAAATAAATCAAAATCCACCAATAAAAAGAATTCTGTTGCTTCCAGGAATGAGGTTGAGGAGTCAACCAGAAAACCAGAAATAATAGGTATAATTTTTGTAGCAATAGGTCTTATTTCCATTTGTGGTATGCTCGGCTTTAATGTTGGCTATATGGGTTATTTTTTTGCGCAGACACTTAAATATTTCCTGGGTATTGGAGCTGCTGTTGTCGCACTCTTATTTGTGGTCTGTGGTGGGTATTACATAATGCAGCATCAGAAAGTAGGTTTCAATAAGACCTCTATTGGTGTTGTCTGCCTGCTTATATCACTTATTGCCATGTATCACCACCTGGTCGTTCCTATGGGAGAGGAAATAATGCCATCTAACCTGGTAAATGGTGGTGGTATCATAGGTGGGCTTTTGGTGTTTGTCCTTCATAAGCCCCTGGGAAGTACCGGAACACTTATATTTTTGGGAGCTGCCATTATAGGCTCAGTCCTTCTTGCAACTCCATGGTCTCTGGCAAAGGGGATTATTTTCACCAAGGAAGCCTCAGAGGCCGGGGCCGAAGTAGCCATGGATGTGGCAGAGGTGGTTTATGATGGAGCAAAAAATGTCGGTACTATGGTGCAGACCCAGGTAGGGGAACAGGTTCAAAAACTGAAAAACAAAAGGTCCTTTTATGATCAGGCCCAGGATGATTCCTTTACCGATGATGGACCTGTCGTAAAATTCTCTGATGACAGTACAAAGATAACTGGTGATATTGAACCGATTATCTCCACTGACAGAAGCCCTGAATCCTTAAAATGGCAGGCACCTAGTCAGCATGTGGAGCATGAACCCTTTGATGGTCCCGATATGAACGCGACAAATTATACAGCCGGCAATGTTCAGCCTGCAGCACAAAATGGTGATGAGTATATTAGTGAATATGCCCATAATGCTGCCGGTAAGCTTAATAATAATCTGAATAATCTGGATACCTCCGGCTTTGTATACATCAATAAAAAGACAATCCCCAAAGGAACCTTTGATAATTGGCGATTAAGGGGTGAGTCAATGGATGGTAATCCTGCTGATGATGCCATGGCTGTCTCAAAGGCTGATGAATTTGTATCGGCTTCGGAACCTGTTATGCCAGTTGAACCAGATAATGACGGGGATGACAGGTCTGAGGCTTTTGAATTCAGTGAGAAGCTATCCTCAGATACGGAAGATAATGACCGGGAAGCTGACGACTTCAACGATGAAATGCCTATTGTGGTTTCCTCTATAGATGAATTGGTTGATGATGAGGAGGAGATTGAAGACCAGGGTGAAGAAAACAATGGATTTACCATTGAATTCAGTTCAGATAACGCTGGTGAATCCTCCTTTACTCAAAGCTTGGCTGAGGATGAAATAGAAAATTCGGTTCAGGAAGACCGAACTGCTGAAGCTGTTACTGCTTCTCCTTCAAAGGTGGATGAGGAAATAACTGATAGTCAGGCAGTAACTGAAGCAACGGAAGGTGAAGGTGAGTCGGAACAGGAGGAGCTGCCACCATATGAGGTGCCGGATGTTACACTGATTTTGGATAAAAAGGTCAAGGAAACAGATGATGAATTGGAAAGGGAGATATCTGAGAAGGCCGAAGTTCTCAAGAAAACCCTGGCAGATTTCAAGGTGAAGGCCAAGGTGCTCAGTGCCTGTCATGGTCCTGCTGTAACCAGGTATGAGGTAAAGCTGGAACCGGGGGTTAAGCTGAACAAGCTCACTAGCTTGGCCGATGACATTGCCCTTAGCATGGCAGCATCCTCTGTGCGTATTGAACAAATTCCTAACAGGTCCACGATAGGTATAGAGGTTCCTAATCGCAAGCTGGAAAGTGTCCAACTCCGTGAGGTCCTGGAAAATACAGCATTCAGCGAAGCCAAGTCAAATCTTACAGTTGGTTTTGGTAAGGATATCAGTGGCAAGGCTATTTTTGCCAACTTAGCAGATATGCCGCATTTGCTGGTGGCCGGTGCCACCGGGTCAGGTAAATCAGTATGTATCAATACCCTGGTCACGAGTATTCTCTTTAAGGCCAAGCCGGATGAGGTCAAGTTTATTATGATTGACCCTAAAATGGTGGAGCTTTCTGTTTATAATGGGATTCCTCATCAGATGGTGCCGGTGGTTACAGATGCCCGAAAGGCTGCCTCTGTATTGAACTGGGCCGTACAGGAGATGGAAAAGCGTTATGGCTTGATTGCCGAAGCCGGTGTTAAAAATATTGAAACCTATAATCAGTATTATGCTGATGACAAGGCCAAGCAAATGCCTTCAGTGGTAATCATTATCGATGAGCTTGCTGATCTGATGATGGTCGCTCCTCATGATGTGGAGGATGCCATTTGCCGTTTGGCCCAAAAGGCCCGTGCAGCCGGTATTTATTTGGTGCTTGCAACTCAGCGGCCATCGGTTAATGTCATTACCGGTGTCATCAAGGCCAATATACCGTCCAGAATTTCCTTTGCTGTTACTTCTCAGATTGATTCAAGAACAATCCTGGATTCTGCCGGAGCAGAAAAGCTGCTGGGTAAGGGTGATATGCTCTTTAAACCTCAGACAGAGCCAAAGGCAATCCGGGTCCAGGGTGCTTTTGTCAGCGATGTAGAGGTGGAGCGACTGGTGGAAAGCATCAAGCAGCAGGGGCATAAGCTGGAAATCAATCAGGAAATCATTGATTTTACCAATAGAGCTGAACAGGAAAATGACGGTGATGACAATGGTGATGTTGGCAAGGTAAAGAGCAGCGTGGATGAATTATTGCGTCAGGCTGTGGAGCTTGTAATGCAGACCGGGAATGCTTCTGCCTCCAGTTTTCAGAGGCGCTATCACATTGGCTTTACCCGTGCCGGTCGTCTGCTTGACACCATGGAACAATTGAAGATAGTTGGACCGCCTCAGGGGAGTAAACCAAGGGAAATTTTGGTTAATGAAGATCAGGCCTTTGAAATAATGGATAATTTGGAAGAATATATGAAGGAAGAGAAATAATTTGGCATTGACGGGAATGAACATGCTGGAGGGCAGTATCTGGAACAAGATTTTGAAATTTGCGGTTCCCCTTGCTGCCACCAGTATAATGCAGCAGCTGTTTAACGCGGCAGATGTTGCTGTGGTTGGGCAATTTGTTGGCAAGGAGGCATTGGCGGCAGTAGGAGCCAATGCCATTGTCATTAATCTCATGCTCAACCTTTTTATTGGGCTTTCAATCGGTTCTAATGTTGTATGTGCCATGATGATTGGCAGTAAGGATTACCTCAGGATCAAGAAAACGGTTCATACCTCCATTGTATTATCCTTTGTGTCAGGAGTTTTTCTAGCGGTCTTGGGAGTCCTTTTTGCCAGGGACATTTTATATATGGTGGATACACCGGCACATATTATGGACAGTGCAGTGTTGTACCTGCGTATCCTCATGGGTGGTGTTCCTTTGTTGCTCATATATAATTTTGGTTCATCATTGCTTCGGAGCAAGGGCGATACCAAAAGACCATTGTACGCCATGGTAATTTCGGGAACGGTAAATGTTTTGCTGAACCTGTTTTTTGTTCTTGAGCTTCATATGAATGTGGAAGGAGTGGCTATTGCCACGGTGCTTTCCAGCCTTGTCAGCGCATTTTTGATAATCTGGTGGCTTCACAGGGAAAAAGGACCATTACAGCTCAGATTCGATAAGCTGTCCATGGACAAGTCAATCCTGATACACATTTGTAGGGTAGGTATACCTGCCGGCCTTCAGGGAATGGTGTTTTCTTTTTCCAATATTATCATTCAGATTGCCCTGAATAATATTGGGGCAGAAGTGGTGGCTGCAACAGCCATTGCCCTTAACTATGAATTTGCCGGATTCTTTATATTACAGGCTTTTGCCCAGGCTGCTACTACCTTTGTGGGGCAGAATTATGGGGCCAAAAACATTGAACGATGCTACAGGGTAATAAGAATAACCATGGGAATGAGTGTTGTTATTACTGGTATTGTCAGTATCGCTTTTTCTGTTTTTGCCTATCCCTTGTCGGCAATATTTACTACGGACCCTGAGGTGTTGCAGTATTCAGCTGTGCGTATCAGATATATTCTCACCTTTGAAATCATAAATGTAGTAATCGAGACCTTGAGTGGTGCCATGCGTGGTGTAAATTATTCCATGCCACCGGCAATTGCCTGTATGCTGGGAGCATGTGTATTCCGCATCATTTATGTATATACAGTTTTTTCCATGTACCCAACCTTTGAGGTGCTTATGGCGGTTTACCCTATAAGCTGGCTGGTAACGGTTATGGTAATAATTGTATTGTATAGAAAAGTGTTCAAAAAAGTGGAGAAAAAACTATGGAAACCCAAAATGGCTTAGTTATTGTTCACACCGGAAATGGCAAGGGAAAAACCACAGCGGCCATTGGCCTTGCTATCAGGGCCTGGGGTGACGGATTTCGTGTGCTTATATTACAGTTTATAAAGGGCAATCTTCAATATGGTGAAATCAAAACCATAGAGACACTCAGGGAAGTGGATGGGAGAATAGAGCTGCGTCGTTTAGGCAAGGGATTTCAACGCAATTTAAAGGATAAAACCGAACATATAAAGGCTTGCAGGGAAGCCCTGCAAATTGCAAGGGAAGCACTGGAATCAAATAAGTACGACATGATTATCCTCGATGAAATTAATTATGCTGTCAAATTCGATTTAATAAATTTGGATGATGTTAAGGAGCTTTTACATCATAGACCGGATAATGTGCATGTGGTTTTAACCGGCCGTGAGGCCAGGCAGGAAATCATGGATTTGGCTGACCTGGTAACTGAAATGAAGCTGATAAAGCACCCTTATCAAAAAGGTATCAAGGCCCAAAAGGGAATCGAATTTTAGGATGGGGTATTTGCTTTTGCTGTTTCGCTGAATAGTACAAAAGTGCAGGAATTTGAAAAAACCTATGCCGGAATGGTATCAGGATGAGTGAACATCCATCAAACACTTTTCAAACTATGCTGCAGCTATCCCCCTGTCCATTGTGATCCGGTAGTCGGAAAACATGAGGACTTCTGCAAAATAGCAGCAAAAGAAGATGCAGGATTTTGGGCAAAGATGTCTAATTGCTAGAACATAAGATGGCAAGCAATATAGCTGTTCTCTTTTTTGAGAGAGGTCAGGAATCATTTTCGCCAGAAATGTGTTGATGCAATGGGGGAAACATATATGATGCAGAAAAAATACACCTTTCATGACTTTAGCGAATTGGAAAGGATTATCACTGAACTGACAACCAGCGATGCCTATAAAAATGCTTCAGGCGTACTTTTGCAGTTATACAATCCCAAGCTGGACACCAATGACCAGCAGATTGTGAAGTATATACAGGAAAAATGCAGCAAAGCCTGTCTGGTGGGAATCACATCTGCCAATATTGCCGATGTAGAATACGATATCAAGGATAATCCTTTGGAGCTTAATGTTACCATTTTTAAGGCTACCCGATTGTTCGCCTTTGATTTTGATTTGCGCCGGGAGACTGGTTTTGTGGCGGGGCGCATCGTTCAGGAGAAGCTGCAGGATATTCCTAATGCGCGATGTATGTTGATCTGTTATTCCTGTGGCAGTGTTGCTTTACAGACCTTCATCCAGGAATTTAGTCATCATCGGCTGCCTATCTTCGGGGCCAAGGCCGGGCGCAGCACAAGGGCGCAAAATATACCCCAGGTTTATGGCAGGACGGTGCGTGATGATGGTATAACCGCCATTATATTTGCCGGGGACAATCTTCGCCTGTATATGGATAATTGTCTGGGCTTCCAGGAAATTGGACTGAATATGCGGGTGACGGAAACCAAAAGTGATACGGTAATTTCTAAAATCGATGATAAGCCAGCGGCGGAAATCTATTCCAAATATTTGCAGGTCAAACCGAATCAATATTTTGTTCAAAATGTATGTGAGTTTCCTCTTATTTTTCATCGGGGAGATTGCCCTGTGGCCAGAGTGCCTTCTGCCTGTGACCAGGACGGTTCCATGCGGTTTACTGCTGATGTAGTCCAAGGGGAAATTTTCCGGCTTTCCTATGGTAATTCCCATAATTTTTTTCAGATCATTGAAAGTTCTGTTCAGGGAATTAAACGCTTTCAGCCGGAAGCTGTCTTTTTATTTGAATGTAGCAATCGGATCCGTTTTCTGGAAGAACAGCCCCAATGTGAAGCGGACAGCTTCCGGGTGAATTCACCGGAGCTATCAGTGGCCATTGGCTTTGCAGAATTATTTTTTTCTTCTACAGGATATGGTGGTGCCTTGAACAGTGCGTTAGTGGTGGTGGGACTTTGTGAAGGCCCTGTGGCAGAAGATGAGATTCATGTTCGCAACGATTTACCGGAAGAGGATGAAGTGGATCAAGAAGATAAAAGGGATTACATTCCCTTTGTGGACAGAATTCTCCATTTTCTGGAAACCACATCGTTAGAGCTGGATCAGCGTAATCAGGAATTGGACATGATTGCTACCACTGACCGCCTGACCCGCATCTATAACCGCTGGGAATTGGAAAATAAGATCAATGAGATGTTGAATTCGTATGCAGACGAGAAAAAGCCGATGTCCTTGATTTTTATGGACATCGATCATTTCAAGCAAATCAATGACAAATTTGGTCATGATGTGGGGGACATGGTTTTGAAGGCAACTGTTCGACTAATTAAGAATAATCTGCAGCCACATCATGTTTTTGGACGCTGGGGGGGAGAGGAATTCCTTTATGCACTGCCGGATACTGATCTGAAGGAGGGCAAGGCCTTCGCTGAAAGAATCAGGGTTCAGGTGGAGAATAATTGTTATGTAAAGGCAAGGTATATCACCATGAGTTTCGGTGTCGCGCAACTGACTCCAGGGGATGATTTACTTTCTTGGGTGAAGCGGGCAGACCAGGCACTCTATCAGGCGAAAGAGACAGGCAGGAACCGGGTGGTGGCACTCTAAGGATTATTGGATGCTACGGGCTTGTTCTTCATATATATCTGGCGCCAGTTGTTTTTTTCAGTAAATCAAGGGAAAATACGCTGGTGACCGGTCCAAGTATAAGAGGATATCGAAGGCAATCAATTCTTTGGTGATTCCCCCAGTATCAAGCTGTAAGCATGGATTTAAGAAGTAGTACAAACTCCAGATAGAGGCCTGATGAAGTACGCTTGCGCTCGCGACAGCTTGCTTTTGACGAAAAGACGGAGATGAAGATTCTGGATGCCATATCAAGGTCGGAGCATCCGACGGTTTTATATGTCAGCCATAGACAGTATCTTGATAAGTATGCGAATCAGGTGGTGGAGCTGTGAGAAACCTTGCAGCTCTTTTTTATGAGCCTAAAGCTACTTGCTTCCTCTTTATGTGGGGGAAATAAAGGAATAACAGGTGGTGAGAATATCTTTCCCCTAAAGGGTACTAACTTTGTGTCGCAACGAGCTGGGAGATATGCTCACCAGCTGTTAAAGATTGATTCCCCACCTTAAGAGGAAGGGAATATCTTAAGCTCGTTATATTTGAAGATTCATTCCTTTGAAAATAAAATTCCTTCTGTATTATTTGTTTGAAAGTACAGTGAAATGTGTTAAAATATTTTGTATGGTTGTCAGTAACTGTTCACTATGATTAGTTTAGGTAGGTGTGTATTATGAGATCAGATGTTGTAAAAAAGGGTGCGACCCGCTGTGCGCACAGATCGCTTTTTAATGCCATGGGATATGGTCCTGAGGATTTGAAGAAGCCATTGATTGGTATCTGCAATTCTTTTAATGAGGTCATTCCCGGACATATACATCTCAGGGAAATTGCCGATGCTGCAAAGCTGGGTGTGGCAGCTGCTGGTGGAACTCCTATGGAATTCCCGGCAATTGGGGTATGTGATGGTATTGCCATGGGGCATACAGGTATGAAATATTCACTTGCCAGTCGTGAGCTGATTGCTGATTCTATTGAAGCTGTTGCTATGGCTACTGGATTTGATGGCCTGGTATTAATTCCAAATTGTGATAAGGTGGTTCCGGGAATGCTTATGGCAGCCGCCAGACTCAATATTCCATGTATTGTGGTCAGTGGTGGAGCAATGCTTCCTGGCCGTTACAAGGGGCGGGATGTCAGTGTCAGCCAGTCCTTTGAGGCTGCAGGTGAATTCGCTGCCGGAAAGATTTCTGAAGCTGATATGACTGCTATCGAGGCTGCAGCCTGTCCTGGCTGTGGTTCCTGTGCCGGACTTTTCACAGCCAATACCATGAATTGCCTGACTGAGGCATTGGGAATGGGTCTCCCTGGTAATGGCACCATACCTGCTGCATATACCGGAGCACGCAGACTTCTCGCAAAGCGTGCCGGTGAACGGATTTTGGAGCTCGTAAAAAAGGATATTAAGCCAAGGGATATTTTGACCCGGAAGGCTTTTGAAAATGCAATTACTGTGGATATGGGAATTGGTGGTTCTTCCAATACTGTTCTCCATCTTACAGCTATTGCCCATGAAGCCGGGATTGAGCTGCCGGCACAGAAATTTGATGAAATCAGTCATCGCACTCCTTATATTGCTTGTCTCAGTCCTGCCGGACACCATCATATTATTGACTTGAATGAGGCCGGTGGTATTTCTGCTGTAATGAAGGAGCTTTCCAGGAAGGGGATTATACATACTGATGCTCTCACTGTATGCGGTACTGTTGAGGAGCGTATTGCCAATGCAAAAATTCTCAGATCGGATGTCATTAAGACCATAGATGCTCCTTATAGACCGGAAGGCGGCCTGGCAATCCTTTCAGGTAATTTGTGCCCTGAAAATGCTGTTGTAAAGGCATCTGCAGTGGCCGAGGACATGCTGGTATATTCCGGCAAGGCTAAATGCTACAGCTCTGAGGAGGATGCTGTAAATGCCATTATGGATGGTGATATTCATGACGGTGATGTTGTGGTTATCCGCTATGAAGGACCTAAGGGTGGTCCCGGCATGCAGGAAATGTTAAACCCTACCGCTGCTATAGTAGGTCGTGGCCTTAAGGTAGGCCTGATTACAGATGGGCGTTTTTCCGGTGCAAGCCGTGGTGCCTGCATAGGACATGTATCGCCTGAGGCTATGGCAGGTGGCCCTATCGCACTGATTGAAGATGGTGACATAATAGATATCGATATTCCAAATCGTAAGCTGGAGCTTCGCGTAGATGACGCAACCCTTGCCAAGCGTAAAGCTGCTTGGGTTAAGCCGGAGCCAAAAATCAAGCATGGTTATCTGGCACGCTATGCAAAGCTGACTACTTCCGCATCCAAGGGTGCTGTAGTTACGGCTGATTAATTTTGAGGTTATATAATGCACATTGTTTTAATAGAGCCGGAAATACCAGGCAATACCGGTAATATTGCCCGTCTTTGCGCAGCTACCGGTATAGAGCTTCATTTAGTAAAGCCGTTGGGCTTTTCCATTGATGATAAGCATCTTAAACGGGCCGGGCTTGACTATTGGCATCTGGTAAAGGTTCATGTTCATGAAAATTTTCAGGAGGTTTTGGATAAATATCCAAGCAATACTTTTCACTATTGTTCTACCAAAGCCCCAAGGGCTCATTCTGATGCCAGCTTTTCCATTGATGATATGCTTGTTTTCGGGAAGGAGACTGCCGGCATTCCGGAGTCAATTTTGAAAGCAAATTGGGAGCACTGTATCCGTATCCCTATGATAGAGGGTGCCAGATCACTCAATCTATCCAATTCTGCTGCTATCGTGGCTTATGAGGCCATGAGACAGCTTGACTACAGTAATCTTCAGCAGGTTGGACCAGGTCCCAGGACCTGAGGTGCTGCTCATTGTAGATTAATGGGCAGGCGGAATTCAATGGGAGTTTGCAGCTGCACTAAATAAGCCGCAGCTTAACTTAAATATTAGGAGGAATTTTTTATATGAGTATATTTGTTGTTGGTCATAAAAATCCGGATACTGATTCAATATGTTCTGCTTTAGGCTATGCTGCCTTGAAGCAGGCAATGGGCGAAGATGCCGTTGCCATCAGATGCGGAGAGGTTAATAAGGAAACCTGCTATGCGCTTGATTACTTTAAGGTAGAGGAGCCAAAGCTCGTTGAAAAGCTTTCTGAGAAGCAGCAGGTTATTCAGGTGGATCATAATGAAGCCGGACAGGCAATTGACGGGCTTGATAAGGCTGAGCTTCTGGAAATCATCGACCATCATCGTTTTGGCGGTCTTACCACTGCGGCTCCCCTGTATGTTCATACTGAGCCTGTAGGGTGTACGGCTACCATTGTTGCTAATATGTTTTGGGATAATGATATTAAGATGCCAAAGGAGATTGCCGGACTTCTTTTATCGGCTATTCTTTCTGATACTGTACTTTACAAGTCTCCTACCTGCACTGATATGGACAAGGATGCTGCAGAGCACCTGGCTGATATTGCCGGAGTTGAGCTCAAGGAATATGGCCTTGCCATGTTAAAGGCAGGTGCCGGCGTAGGTGATCTTACTCCTTTGCAGATTGCCAAGACAGATTCCAAGCCTTTCAGCTTTGGCAGCTACAAGGCTTTGGTAAGCCAGATTTCTGTTACTGATACCTCCGAGGTGCTTGACATGAAGGACGATATTTTGGCTGCCATGAAGGAGATTTGCGATAAGGAAGGCTTTAACATCATCATGTTAATGGTTACCGATATCATTGATGAAGCAACCGACCTGGTGTATTACGGTGAGCCAAAGCAGTTGATTGCTGATGCCTTTGGCAAGGATGTTTCCGGTGATTATATTCATTTGCCTGGGGTAATGTCCCGTAAAAAACAGATTGTTCCACAGCTTACTGAAGCAGCAGCGAAGTTTTAAGTGATGTTTACCCCTTCAGCTACTTATGATGCCTTGGTTTTATTTTCTGAAGGCATGTATGGTGAAGGGGTTATTTCTTTTTAGGAGGATAATCTTGGATATTTTCAGTGGATTAAATCCTGCTCAACGCGAAGCAGTTGAATGTCTCGAAGGCCCACTGCTTATCATGGCCGGAGCAGGTTCGGGTAAAACCAGGGTGCTTACCCACCGCATAGCCAATCTTTTGGCCCATGGTGTTGCACCATACAGTATCCTGGCGATTACTTTTACCAATAAGGCTGCTGCAGAAATGCGCGAGCGCGTTGACAGGATGATAGGAGCGGGGGCCAAGGATATTTGGCTCAGTACCTTTCATTCCTTTTGTGCCAGGGTATTGCGGCGTGATATTGAGATGACCGGAACATATAAAAAGAATTTTGTGATTTATGATTCCAGTGATACGCAATCTTTGATTAAGAAATGCCTGAAGGAGCTGAACCTTGACGATAAGCAGTATACCCCTAATGGAGTTCAGGCAGCTATTTCAAATGCCAAGAATCAGATGATGGGGCCCCTGACCTTTGCAAAGCATATAAAAGTAAATGGTAACTTTTATGATCAAAAGGTATCTGAAGTTTATGCCCTCTATCAGAGCAAGCTGCAGGACAATAATGCTCTTGATTTTGACGATCTGTTATTGGTGACAGTATCCCTGCTGGAGGAAAATGATGACATCAGGGAGCGCTATCAGAGGCGCTTCAGGTATATTATGGTAGATGAGTATCAGGATACCAATGGAGCCCAGTACATGCTCACAAAATTATTGGCATCAGCCCATCACAATATCTGTGTTGTAGGTGATGCAGATCAGTCCATTTATGGTTGGCGTGGGGCTGACATGAGGAATATCCTCAATTTTGAGGATGACTACAAGGAAACAAGGACCATCATGCTGGAGCAGAATTATCGTTCCACAAAGAAAATCCTGGCTGCGGCAAACGCTGTTATCGACAACAATGTCAATCGCAAGCCAAAAAAACTTTGGACGGATAATGCTGATGGGGAGGCCATTACCACATATCTGGCCTTTGATGAAAGGGATGAGGCCAGGTTTATTATTGATAACATCATCAAGCAGAATACCTTGTTTAATATCCCCTATGGAGATATGGCAATTTTGTATAGAACCAATGCCCAGTCCCGTGTACTGGAGGAATCCTTTCTGCGTCAGGGCATATCTTACACCATTGTTGGTGGGCTGAAATTTTATGACCGGATGGAAATCAAGGATATGGTTGCTTATCTTCGGGTTTTATCAAATCCCTTTGATTCTGTGAGTCTTTCCAGGATAATAAACGTTCCCCGGCGGGGAATAGGTGAAACTTCCCTTAACAAGCTGCAGTCCTTTGCCAATGAAAGAGGGATTAGCCTGTTTCAGGTAATCGCCGATCCTGATGTTCTGGAGGAGATACCGGGATTGACTGCCAGGACAAAAAAACCTCTGACAGCTTTTTCGGTCCTGTTGCTTGATCTCATGAACAAGCAGGCGTCTTTGCCTGTCTCTGAGCTTATCACGGAAATAATTGAACAGACCGGCTATATTGAAGCTTTAAAGGCCGATAAAAAAAGTGATGAGAATACTTCAAGAATAGAAAACCTTCAGGAATTTATCGGTGTGGCCAAGGAATTTGAAAAATCAAATGAGGAAGCCGATTTGAACAGCTTTTTGGAGCATATTTCCCTGATGACCGACCTTGATACCAAAACTGAGGCTGATGACAGGGTAACACTGATGACTCTGCATACGGCCAAAGGCTTGGAATATCCGGTGGTATTCATTGCGGGGATGGAGGAAGGCATTTTCCCAAATTCCAGGTCAATGGATTCCCCTGATCAGCTGGAAGAGGAGCGTCGTACCTGCTATGTTGGAATCACCCGTGCTGAAAGGAAGCTTTTCCTGACCCATGCTTCCACCCGTACCATATATGGGCAGACCAGAATGTGTGATCCTTCAAGGTTTTTGGAGGAAATACCGTCAGAATACAAGGAGGAACTGTCTGCAAGGCGGACCGCAGGCTTTGGGGGCGGCTATTCATCAGGCGGCTATGGTAATTCCTTTATGCCTAGATTTTCTTCTGCTAAATCCACTGGCAGGACCGCAGGCCAATCCATGACAGCCTCGGTTGCACTTAATATGTCAAAAGCTCATATGGAACCGAAGCGCACTGTATCATCCGGGGTAATACGGCCGGATATGGGTATGGTATGGAAGGCCGGGGACAAGGTACAGCATGGTAAATGGGGTATCGGAAGGGTAGTCAGTGTTTCCGGCAGTGGTGATGAGGTACAGCTGACCATTGCTTTTCCTGATCAGGGTATCAAAAAATTAATGCAAAAATATGCACCAATAAAGAGGGCATAAAACATGAATATTGACGATGTAAAAAAAGAGCTGGCAGAACTGAGAAAAAATATTAAATATCACAGTAACTGCTACTATAATAATGATGCTCCGGAAATTTCAGACTATGAGTTTGATCAGTTAATGCTCAGATTGAAGCATCTGGAGGCACAATATCCCGAATTGATTACCAAAACATCCCCTACACAGGTTGTAGGCGGTGTGGCAAAACGGGAGGCCGGTGTATTGGTGGAGCATGATGTGCCTATGCTTTCCCTGCAGGATGTTTTTTCCAAGGATGAAGTACGGGCCTTTGTGACTTCCTTGACAGAACAGCTGGATAGTCCGGAATTTGTCGTAGAAGAAAAAATTGATGGCCTTTCCCTGGCCCTGCGGTATCGTGACGGTGAACTGACTCAGGCCATCACCCGTGGGGATGGTATTATACAGGGAGAGGATGTTACCGAAAATGCCAGGGTTATTCGGGACATCAAACAGCATTTAAATGATAAGGTGCCTTATTTTGAAATCCGTGGCGAGGTTTATATGAGTCGTGAGGCATTTAAAAGGGTCAATGAACGCCAGGAGCTATTGGGACTCAAGACATTTGCCAATCCAAGAAATTGTGCGGCAGGGACCTTGAGACAGCTTGATAGCCGGATTACCAAGGAACGGCAGCTGTCCATGTTTGTGTTTAATCTGCAGACCTCTGAGGGAATTGAGTTTGCTACCCATACTGAGGCCTATGAATTTATGAAAAAGCAGGGCATCAAGGTTATCCATAATTATCAGGTTTGTCATAATGCAGATGAAGTAATAGCCGCCATTGATGCTATTGGTGAATCCAGGGGGAATCTGGAATACGATATTGATGGAGCAGTGGTAAAGCTGAACAGTTTGCAGCAGCGGGAAGTACTTGGGGCTACCTCAAAGGTTCCACGCTGGGCAGTGGCTTACAAGTATCCACCGGAGGAAAAGGAAACTGTTTTGCGCAACATAGAGCTGTCAGTTGGCCGAACAGGGCGTATAACACCTACTGCGGTATTTGATCCTATACAGCTGTGTGGTACCAGGGTAGAAAGGGCTACCCTGCACAATCAGGATTATATAGATGATCTTGATATATGCCTGGGAGATACCATAAAGGTTTTTAAATCAGGTGAAATCATCCCTAAGGTCCGTGAAGTAGTCAAGTCAAAAAGGCCTGCAGGGGCTGAACGATTTAAAATAGGTAATATTTGTCCGGTTTGTGGTGCAAAGGCTGTACGCGAGGAAAATTCCTCAGACATCAAATGTATCAATCCGTCATGTCCTGCCCAGCTGGAAAATCATATTATCAACTTTGTCAGCAGGGATGCCATGAATATAAAGGGCATTGGTGAGCAAAATATCAGGGCGCTGATTGATAATGGATTTATAAGTGATATTGCAGATATATATATACTGTCCGGGCATCGGGAGGAAATGATCGCCCTGGGGCTGATAGGCAAGGAGAAAAACACCGACAAGGTACTGACTGCCATCGAGGAGTCAAAGGAAAACGAGCCCCAGAGGCTGCTTACCGGGTTGGGTATTCCCGGCATCGGCAAGGCAGCTTCCAGAGAGCTGATGCTACATTTTGGCAGCATTGATGCCCTGGCCAATGCCGAATATGAATCAATCCAGGAAGTGCGTGATATTGGAGAAATAAGTGCTGCTGCCATATTTGAGTATTTCAGGGCACCGCATAATATTGACATTATCAAGCGATTGAAGCTGTATGGTGTAAATATGGTATTAAAGGATACCGGTGTAACCAGTGATATTTTGGCTGGTAAGACTGTGGTAGTAACAGGTACCCTGCCTACCTTGAGCCGAAATGATGCCAAGTCGCTTATTGAAGCTAATGGTGGTAAGGCTGCAGGAAGTGTATCAAAAAAGACGGATTTCCTTCTGGCAGGAGAGGCTGCCGGCAGCAAGCTGAGTAAAGCCCAGGAACTTGGTATTACGGTAATTGATGAAGCAGAATTCCTTAAGATGATTGGAAAATGATATTTTATGAAGAATAATCATAATGGGCTGAAAAAATATATTGTAGCTGATAAATATGCAGATATGACAATAGAGGAATATCTTAAATCTGTAATGAAGGTCTCCAGCCGAAAAAGGCAGAAACTCTTTCGTTCCAGAAATGTGTTTGTCAATGGAAGTCCTGTTCATACTAAAAGGCGTCTGCGTGGCGGTGATATGGCAGCCATAAGGATTTTTTCCGATAATACCTATGGTGTGCGTCCTCAGATTGGACCAGTAGAGGTATTATATGAGGATGATTCTTTAATTGTATTGAATAAACCATCAGGTATACTGGTACATCCTGCAGGTCAGACAGAGGATTTTACACTGGCCAATTATCTTGCCGGATATTTTCAGGACCAGGGCAGGACCATTACCATCAGGCCATTGCATCGTCTGGACCGTGATACTACAGGTTGTGTACTTTTTGCCAAAAATCCTGAAATTCAAACCAGGCTTGAGGCCCAATTGAAATCAGGAGAAATACACCGGATATACAGGGCTGTTGTCAATGGTCAGGGAATAATCAATGATTTTCCGGATGGATGTATTGATGCTAATATTGGTACTGTACCCGGACAGCAAAATAGAAGGCAGGTAGACGAAAAGGGACAAGCTGCTGTTACACATTTTAGAATTGTGGAAGAAATTGGGCCTGCTACTGTACTTGAGCTTTGGCTCGAAACAGGGCGCACACATCAAATTCGCGTTCATATGGCATTTGCAGGCCATCCTGTACTTGGGGACAAAATGTATGGAACTCCATCAAGACTTATATCAAGGCAGGCTCTTCATGCCAGCGAAATAAGTTTTATACATCCATTATCCAGGGAAGAAATCAGGGTAACAGCTCCTCTGCCGTTGGATATGAAGGATTGCATTGATAAATTGAAAATGTTTTGGGAATAATCTTTTCTGTTGGGAGAGATTGTTAATTTTCCGGGAGGCAAGGAAATGAAAAAAAAATATTTATACTTTATGTCGGCAGGACATTTCAGCTGTGATATAAACACAGGTGCTTTGCCTGGACTGCTGCCATTTTTTGTAGTCATGTACGGTATGGACTACAAGCTGGCAGCGGGGCTTATTTTTGCCTCAAGTTTTTTGTCCAGTATTATACAGCCCTTGATAGGGTATTGGTCGGATAGGGGCTCTAGCCCTTATCTCATGGGTATCGGAATATTGCTGAGTGGACTTTCTCTTGGCTCTGCTGCCTTTATAGAGGATTATACACTGCTTTTTTTAGCGGTCACCATGATGGGAATTGGTAATGCAATATTCCATCCGGAGGCTGCCAAACTGGTTAATGGTCTCGCTGGGGACAACAAGGCCCTTAGTATGAGCATTTTTTCCACCGGGGGAAGTGCCGGCTTTTGTGTTGGGCCTTTGGTGGGGGCAGGACTGGTATCTCTCTGGGGAAAGCCATCCATCCTGTTTTTTGCCCTGCTCGGTATTGTCATGGCCACGATCAGTATTATTATTCTGCCTAAAATGCAGAAATTGGCTAAATTTATCAATCGAAAAACCAGTGCAGGGGAGGTTGCAATTCAAAAGAATGACTGGTCAGCCTTCAGCAGGCTTACGGTATTTGTAATCGTGCGAGCAGCTCTTTACACTGCCCTGATGACATTTTTGCCTCTTTATTGCGTGGATATCCTGGGACAATCTAATGCTACGGGGAGTGTTTCCATTACGGTTTTGGCCATGGTGGGAATATTTACCAACTGGCTTGGTGGTTATGCTGCAGACAGATGGGGGAATAGTGTTGTCCTCCGCATAGGGATGATTATCATGGGATTTGCCCTTCTGGCCTTTAATTTTAATGAAAACATAATTTTAATGTATTTATTGGTAGCACTGGCCGGTTTTTCCCTGTATGCCTGTGTTGGCCCTATGGTGGTACTTGGCCAGACCTATTTGGCAAAAAATATCGGCATTGCCTCAGGCGTCACACTGGGTATCGGTTTTTCTGCCGGTGGGATGATTGCACCTGTTTTAGGGTGGATAGCGGATATTTATACATTAAACCATGTTTTCTATATTTTACCTTTTTTTGCCCTTATAGGTTTGTTGGTTACTTTCACCCTAAAGGAAGTAAAATGATAAAAGACTTATTCAATGACAGTGCTTCGCCATTGAATAAGTCCTTTTTTTTGCCTTCTATAACTCTGTGTAAGATGTCCCCTTCCTTATAGGTGGGGGGACAAACTTTAACAGGTGGTGAGCCATATCTCCCATCTCGTTGCGACACAAAGTTAGTCCCTTTAGGGGAAACGCTAATTGGAAGATTTTTCTTTTTTAAAAGAAGAATTTGAACAATGGTGTTATAATATTTAATGAATTTAATAAAATACTCTATACGATAAAAAGGATAAAAAATTTTTTTGTCGAAGAAATTAACTGTAAAATAAATATTTTTAACTTGTTTATGGGACTTTATGACAGGTTTTTTGTAAAACAGTTATAAATATTTATTTTTCTTTATGTATTAACGATACATTTATCGTAAAAAGAATAAAATTAGCAAGATTTTTGAATTATTATTTACTGGGGGGATTGTGATGAATATTCAAAAAAAAGCAATTATATTCTTCAGTATCTGTGTTGTGGCTGTCTGTTTGGTAGTGGCGTTTTTGGGGTATAGAAATGCCATGTCAGGCTTCCAGGATGCCCTTACTGACAAGGTGCATGATGATGGCATGTACTTAAGGGAAATGCTTGATGACAAGTACAGAGGAGAATGGAGCGTAAAGAACGGTACTCTTTATAAGGGTAATGTTGTTATAAATAACAATACTGATCTCCTGGATCCATTGGAGGAATTCACTGGTGATGAATTTACTATATTCCTCGACGATACCCGTGTTGCCACCACTGTGAAAAATGATAAGGGTGAACGGGCTGTGGGCACGAAGGCTGTACCTGAAATACTGGAAAGGGTTCTCAAGCACGGTGAAAATGTAAATACCCAGGCCAAGGTATTGGACAAGGACTTTTTCGTGAATTATCAGCCAATTAAGGATTCCAGTGGCAAAGTTGTGGGAATGCTCTTTGTTGGTGCTCCTGCAACCATTATTGATGATATGACACATGAATTCTTGCTTCATATGTTTATAGCAATAATTGTCCTTCTGATTGTTGTTGGCATTGTTATAACCGTTGCGGTAAGAGCACAGCTGAAGCCTTTGCTGAAGGTGCAGGATACCCTGGGAGCAGTCGCAGATGGTAATTTGAGTGTTCCGGACCTTAATATCAGGGGCAGTGATGAGATTGCCCATTTGGCAATGGATACAGACCGCATGAAAAATGCCGTGCGCAATATGATGGCCAAGATCGTTGATTCAGCTGAACAGGTAGCTGCAGCCAGTGAGGAGCTTACAGCAAGTGCTCATGAGACTGCTGACAGCATCAGGGTGGTAGCTGAAAGTGCCGTCAAGATGGCAGAGAATAATCAGGAGCAGGTTTCTCTCCTTGATACTACCAATGTTAAGACCAATGATATGTTGGTTGACATGAAGCATCTCACAACCTGCTCCAATCAAATGAAAGAAGCTGCTGAAGAATCAATGAATGGTGTAAAGGGTGGAACTGTTACCGTCAATACTGCCATTGAGACAATGGATAATATGTCCACGCAGATTAATGAATCCTCAGCTATTGTTGAAGCCCTGGGCGAAAGGTCAGCAGATATTGTTCAGGTCATAGAGACTATTTCCAATATTGCCAGCCAGACAAATCTACTGGCACTGAATGCTGCTATTGAGGCTGCAAGAGCAGGTGAAGCCGGTCGCGGATTTGCCGTAGTAGCTGAGGAGGTAAGAAAACTGGCTGAACAGTCAGAAAGTGCAACCAAGAGTATTTCTGATATGATAATGAGCATTCAGCAGGATACTGAAAAAGCTGTTCAGGCCATGAAGGAAAATAATGAAGGCGTTACCAGGGGGACAGAAATCGTGGCCAAGGCAGGAGATGCCTTCAAGCAGATTTCCGAACTCATTGGCAACATGAATTTGCATATTGAAAATTCTATAAAGGCTACAAATGAAACGGATGCACTCTGTCATGAGGTACAGGATATAATGGGCAGTGTCCTTGATATAGGAAACCGTTCCTCCAGGGAAGCACAGAGTGTCAGTGCATCAACAGAGGAGCAGGCTGCTATGATGGATGAAATATCAAAGGCCAGCCATTCCCTGGCTGATCTTGCTCAAAGCCTGCAAAATGAGGTAAGCAAATTTAAATTCTGATTATGCTGTTTTAGGCCTGAGTTTTACTCAGGCCTTATTTATTTATTATTTGGCAGGAACTAACATGGAATATAATAAGATAACCTTTGGAAAATTTATCAGCAGGCCTAATAGGTTTATCAGTATCGTGGATATTGAAGGCCACCAGGAAATTGTGCATGTAAAAAATACAGGTCGCTGTAAGGAATTGTTGATACCCGGGGTTAAAGTGGTATTGGCTAAATCCGATAATCCCAACAGAAAAACCCGCTATGATCTTGTAACAGTGGAAAAAAACGGTCTTGGGCTGATAAATATAGACAGCCAGGCCCCT
>NZ_JAILFV010000090.1 GCF_024697385.1 Anaerovibrio sp. | reverse complement strand
AAAATGATTTTCTGGATGATGATGTGGTTAACATTATCGAAGAAGAAAATCTTAATGATGAGGAACAGCGGCTGTTGGAAAATTCTTCTTCAAGAATTTTGGAAGTAATCAAGCGGGAGGACCGTCTTGATAAGATTGCGGCCCATATTGCCTACCATTTTCCGCGCCGGGGATTCCTTGGCAAGGGTATGGTGGTGTCGGTAGATAAGTATACGGCAGTGCGGATGTATGACAAAGTACAACGCTATTGGTCCGAGGAAAAGAAAAAGCTCATTCAGGAACGCAACAGAGCAGCTACTAAAGCAAAACGCGATGAAATAACAGGGATTATAGATTATATGAATAAGGCAGAAATGGCGGTAGTTATTTCTGAGGAAGCCGGTGAAGAAGAAAAATTTAGTGCTAAAGGTCTGGACATCAAAAAACATCGGGACAAGATGAATTATATTTCTCCTGAAGGTGAGGACATAGAGGATAGATTTAAACGCCCGGACAGCAATTTACAGTTGGTGTTCGTGTGTGCTATGTGGCTCACTGGTTTTGATGTGCCCAGCATGTCTACCTTGTATTTGGATAAGCCAATGAAGGCTCATACATTAATGCAGGGTATTGCCAGGGCAAATCGGACTTTTCCGGGCAAGCAGTGCGGAATGATTGTAGATTATGTAAATGTATTTAAATACATGAAAAAGGCTCTGCGTGACTATGCTGTTGGTGATAATGATGATGAGTTCCCTGTGAAAAATATGGATGAACTCTTAAAATATCTGGACGATGCTGTTAAAGAAGCCAAGGCATTTCTGTTGGGACTGGGTATAGATATTGATGATATATTGAGGGAAAGTACCCTGTTTGATCAGTTGGAAGAATTGCGGGAGGCCTATAATATCATTGTTGACAAGGACGAGTATAAGGATAAGTTCAATGTTATTGTTAATACATTGGTTAATCTTTATGAGAGTGCCAAACCGGAGATTTTCAAATATGACTGGCCACATACGGAGGCTTATTCAGCGTTGTGTTATCTTCACGGGCTGTACCATAATCTAATTGATGATGAGAAAATTAATCGTGCCCGTATGAGAATGGCAGCTCTGCTTGATGATAGTGTGATTGCTGCTAACCCAATTCAGGGAGTCAAGGAAGATTTTGCCATATATAAAACCAAAGTTATTGATTTGTCGAAAATTGATGCTGAGGAGTTAAAGGCTGAGTTTAAGCAGGCAAAATATCGGTCAGTGGAAATTGACGATATGAAGTCATTTATTGAGCGGGCTTTGGTTCAGATGTTGAAGCGAAATTGTACCCGCCGAAATTTCTCTGAACGATATAGAAATATAATTGATCAATATAACGCAGGCAGTGCTGATAATGAACACTATTATGAAGAATTGGTGAATCTGTTGGCGGACATGCAGGATGAAGATTCCAGAGCCAGTCGTGAGGGGCTTACAGATGAAGAACTGGAGATTTATGATCTGTTAATGGCAGATAAGAAGCTAACAAAGGCCGAGGAACAAAAGGTTAAGCTTTCGGCCAAGCGTTTGTATGAGAAGCTGCGGGATAATAAACAGGACATTTTTGTGGTGGACTGGTACAAGGACGAACAGCCTCGTTCCAGAGTGAAATCGGCTATAGAAGAAGTTTTGGATGAAGACTTACCAGATAGCTATGACAAAGAATTTTTTGAGCTGAAAACAAATCTGCTAATGGCCCATTTTATGGATATGGCCGTGCAGGGATATGGTTGGATAAGATAGAAAAAGGATTATTATGGATTTATTTGATTTTGAACATGACCCCAAGGATGTGAAGATGGGGTTTCGGCTGGTTCGGCTGGAAGTGTATAACTGGGGTACCTTTGATGGGAAGATTTGGGCCATGGATTTGGATGGGGAAACATCACTTTTGACAGGTGATGTGGGTTCCGGCAAGTCTACTCTGGTGGATGCACTGATTACCCTGTTGGTTCCACCGAAAAAGGTTACCTATAACAAGGCGGCGGATGCCAGTGCCAGAGAGCGCAGCCTTAATTCTTATATAAGGGGCTATTATGCCCAAAAGCGGTCCCAGGATGGCATTGGCCAGCC
>NZ_JAILFV010000075.1 GCF_024697385.1 Anaerovibrio sp. | reverse complement strand
GCCAGTCAAGGCCGTGCCTTCCGCTCTAGGGAAGCCGGTATTGTGCCTTCCCCTCTGGGGAAGGTGTCAACGAAGTTGACGGATGAGGTTTTCCCGGCACTCTAAAACCTGTCCTGGCCACTGCCAGTCAAGGCCGTGCCTTCCCCTCGTCACCCGTGCCTTCCCCTCTGGGGAAGGTGTCAACGAAGTTGACGGATGAGGTTTTCCCGGCACTCTAAAACCTGCCCTGGCCACTGCCAGTCAAGGCCGTGCCTTCCCCTCGTCACCCGCGCTCCCGTTCCCCTCGTCACCCGCGCTCCCGTTCCCCTCGTTACCCGTGCTCCCGTTCCCTTCGTCACCCAACCTTTTAAAATCTGCCCTGGCCACATGCCAGTCAAGGCCGTGCCTTCCCCTCTGGGGAAGGTGGGTGCGCAGCACTCGGATGAGGTCAGGAGCGAAGCTCCGCCATATCCCTTCCTCACGACTCAACAATCCGCCCCGTCACCAGTCTTTTGACCTCATTATCAATATGCTCACACACCTCACGAAAATTCTCATGAATCTCACGATTAGTGAATCTCAGCACAAAAAGCCCCTGATTATTGAGATACTCAGTCCGTTTTTTATCATAAACAATAGCCGCCTCATCATAATGTTGACCGCCATCTATTTCCACAACCAATCTGGCCTTTCCACAATAGAAATCAACAATATAATTGCCTATAGGCTTCTGTCTGCGAAAATTCAATTCATATTGCCTTAAGAAATCATACCACAAATGTCTTTCCTCGTCAGTCATGTTTTTTCGCAACATTTGAGCCTTTTGTTTTAAATCTTTACGATAAATATTATTTTTCATAATGATGCCTGAAAAAATAAATACCTCATCCGCCTCGCCCTGCTCGGCACCTTCCCCAAAGGGGAAGGCTTTCACTTCACTTTTGTGCAACCAGACCAGTTTCTAGAAGTACCACTTCCGTTAATCACACCTTCGTCCCTCGTTACCCGTACTCCCGTTCCCCTCGTCACCCGTGCCTTCCCCTCTGGGGAAGGTGTCAACGAAGTTGACGGATGAGGTTTTCCCGGCACTCTAAAACCTGCCCTTTACTCCAATTCAAACTTCTGCTTGTCCTCTACGCTGATATCCTCACCGATCTGTACCTCTATCAGCTTCAATTCACTGTCAGCAATCACCGTATGGCGGCAGCCTGCAGACATAGCCACTACATCACCGGCCTTTATCTTCTGCTCCATGCCATCCACTATAGTCCGTCCGGTCCCCTCAATGACCACCCATATCTCATCACGGTTCCTATGACTATGATAATTCATGGACTGGCCAGCCTTAAGGGTAACCTTGATCGTGTATGACCCCTTTTCAACATCAATTACCTGATAACTTCCCCAGGACTTTTCAGCAAACCTCACTTTTTTCTCAAACTTCTCCACAAAAGGCTTGATATATGAGCTCTGCTCCTTATCAGATACCAGGATTCCCTCCGGTGCTGCAGCTATTACCACATCATGGAGCCCCATTGCCAGCACAGGCACATCCATCTCATTGATGATGCTGACACCATCACAGCTGTCATTGAGTACCCCCTGACCGATCACAGATTCCTCCATGGCCTCAGTCAAAGTATTCCATGTACCCAAATCCTTCCATTGACCACTGAAGCGCTGAACCTGAATCTTACTTTCTTTTTCCACTACAGCATAATCAAAGGAGATCTTCTCCAAGGTCTCATACTTTTCAAACAAATCATAATAATCATCAAAATCCATCAGCTTGTGGGCAATGTCCAAGACATACCTCAGCTTGTAAGCAAACACCCCGGCATTCCACAGTGCACCCTGGGCAATATAATCCTCAGCCACCGCCTTGCTCGGCTTCTCCTTGAATGTAGCAACCTCCGCCACCTGATCAGTAGATTTTGGAATAATATACCCATACTTTTCCGAAGGATAGGTAGGCTCTACTCCCATCAGCACCAAATTGGCCTCACCCTTTTGGGCCTGCTCCCCCAATTTCTTCAGGGCCTCAAAATAATTATCCTCCACATACGGGTCAACAGGACATACCACCACAGCCTCATCCGGATCCACCTTCATCACATCCACCAGATAAGCAGTGGCCAAGGCAATAGCCGGGAAGGTATCCCTGCGGCATGGCTCCACGGAAATCCCCACATTGTCTCCCAGCTGATTATTGATGAAAGACACCTGACTTTTACTGGTAGCCACTGTTACTACAGCATCACCGGCCACTTTCTTTATCCCACGATACATCCTCTGCACCATGGATTCATAGGTGCCATCCTCCTGCCGAAAAATCTTAAAAAACTGTTTACTTCTGACATCATTGGACAAAGGCCAAAGTCTCTTGCCTGACCCACCGGACAACAGCACAATATTCATAAAAATTATCCCTTCTTCTGTCACTGACATACAGTACATCAAAGTGCTGCACCACAGCAACACCATATACCCTATTTTAACAGATAATTCATTATCTTTCAGCCCTCATCGGATTTTCCAGAAAATCCCTGTAAGCCAGGGCTATGCCATCCTCCAGCTCAGTCCTGTAGGTCCAGCCCAGCTTTGCAGCCTTGGAAACATCCAGCAGCTTTCTCGGGGTCCCATTTGGCTTTGACGGATCCCAAAGGATCTCACCCTTATAACCAATCACCTTGGCTACCAACTCCGTCAGCTCCTTAATGGTAAGCTCCTTGCCGGTACCGGCATTTACCGTTTCATCCCCACTGTAATTATTCATGAGAAAAACACAGAGATTGGCCAAATCATCCACATACAGGAACTCCCTCAGTGGGGAACCATCTCCCCAACAGGTAACACTGGCTGCACCGGCCTCCTTTGCCTCATGGAAACGACGAATAAGTGCCGGCAGCACATGACTGTGCTCCGGATGATAATTATCATTCGGACCATAAAGATTGGTAGGCATTACGGAAATATAATCCGTACCATACTGTTTATTCAGGAACTCACAGTACTTCAGCCCGGAAATCTTGGCCAGGGCATAAGCCTCATTGGTCTTTTCCAGCTCAGAGGTCAAAAGGCAGCTTTCCTTCATAGGCTGGGGAGCCATACGGGGATAAATACAGGAAGATCCCAAAAACTCCAGCTTCTTACAGCCGTTTTTCCAGGCAGAATGAATAACATTCATTTCCAGAATCATATTATCATACATAAAATCTGCCAGAGCCTCAGAATTGGCTACAATGCCCCCCACCTTGGCCGCAGCCAGGAATACATACTCCGGCTTCTCTGCCGCAAAGAACTCTTCCACCTGTTCCTGACGGCAAAGGTCCAGCTCCTTATGGGTTCTGGTAATAATATTGGTATATCCCTGACGCTCCAGCTCCCGTACTATGGCAGAACCCACCATGCCACGATGCCCGGCAACATATATTTTTGCACTTTTTTCCATCATTTCACAACACCCTTTTCCAAGAACTCAGCCAAGTTTACATGCTCCTTCAGACGGTCAGCAGCCACCTTTTCCATATCGTGCTGTACCATGATTTTCACCAGCTCCTCAAAGGTAGTCTTGGTAGGATTCCAGCCCAGCTCATTTTTGGCCTTGGTAGGATCCCCCCAAAGATTTACCACATCCGTAGGACGATAAAAATCAGGACTGACCTCGACTACCACCTTGCCGGTAGCCTTGTCTATCCCCTTTTCATCCATGCCCTCGCCGGTGAACTCCAGCTCAATTCCCGCATGATGGAAGGCCAGCTGGCAGAATTCCCGTACAGAATGCTGTACACCGGTGGCAATAACAAAATCCTCCGGCTTGTCATGCTGGAGAATCAGCCACATACATTCCACATAATCCTTGGCATAACCCCAGTCACGGAGGCTGTCCAGATTACCAAGGAACAGCTTTTCCTGTTTGCCCTGAGCGATACGGGCCGCAGCCAGGGTAATCTTACGAGTAACAAAGGTCTCACCACGACGCTCCGACTCGTGATTAAATAAAATCCCGGAGCAGCAGAACATATCATAGGCCTCACGGTATTCCTTGGTAATCCAGAAGCCGTACTGCTTGGCCACAGCATATGGAGAATAAGGATGGAAAGGCGTATTCTCATTCTGAGGCACCTCCTCCACCTTGCCGTAAAGCTCAGAGGTAGAAGCCTGATAAATCCGGCAGGTATCCTTCAGC
>NZ_JAILFV010000044.1 GCF_024697385.1 Anaerovibrio sp. | reverse complement strand
CAACGAGCTCTCAGGGAAGTTGCCTTTGATTTCGCCCTTAAACATACTCACTTCGCCGTCCATCACTCTCGCTGCCCGCAGGGATACCGTTGATTTCATCAACGACCAGCAGCTGGATGCGCTGGACGGCGAAGTGAGCATGTTTCCGGGGGATGAATTTTTATACCTTCCGATAAGGTGTCTTTATTGGAAGTCTATTCCTTTGTCCAACAGTCGTTTAAATGCCTTGGTAAATATCTCTTGACGAGCGGGACCCCAATATTTTCATTGGTATGCTACCGCACATCCTGATTAATTGCATAGACTTCTCTGGCAAGAGGGGTAGTATCCTTACTATATAGATAATAAGCAAATACTTTATCAACAACATAGCCTGCTTCATAGCACAATGCTAAATCAGTTGTAGCTTTTCATACCCTTGCTCCTCAGCTTTTTTATACCATTCAAATGCTTTTTGTTCATCTTTTTCAATGCCATAGCCTACTTCATAGTAATTGGCTACGTGTAATTGTGCAGGTCCATCTCCTTGCTCTGCAGCTCTTTTATACCATTCAAATGCCTTTTGTATATTCTTTTCAATGCCCATGCCTTCTTGATAACTATATGCCAATTCACGTTGTGCTTGTACATGACCTTGCTCTGCAGCTCTTTTACACCATTCAAATCCCTTTTGTGAATCTTCCTCCCCCAAAAGTCCATCAGAATAAAAAACTGACAACATAAATTGCGCTTCTACATGACCTTGCTCTGCAGCTCTTTCATACCATACAAATGCCTTTTGCAAATAATATTCTTCATTTCCTTCATCTTCTTCATTTTCAGATTTTAAATCATAAAAATCCCCTAGTTCATACTGTGCATCAGGATCCCCCTGTTGTGCCAATTCAAAAAGCAATTCAAATTGTTCAGCCGTTTCAATATCTTTATTTGTATCATTACTTATTAAATCATTCTCTAGTTCAAAACCATTAGGAGTCATTATTTTCTTAATATCAATGCTCTGCGATGTAGATAAGTCCTTTATTTCATCACTGATTCTGGCAACAGCAGGCATATCATTATTTTTAAATGCTTTTTCCAACTCACGCTGTTTTTCCTGAAGCAGCTTAATATTGGACTCAATAACAGTTTCAACCTTCTTTTCGATTTTGGCATCCACAAGCCATTTGCATATATCCACAAGTTCAGCTAATACGCTATCCGCAGCAATAGTAGCCGTCTTTCCTTCTTCATAATGGATACTTTCATTACACAAATTTTTAAACTTGATTATCCGATTTTTCATCTCTCTGGATATGTTTAATTTTGAATTTATATCGTCAACCTTCTCACGCAAAGTATGACCCTGACACCCAAGTTTTGTAACAATTTGCTCTAAAGCCCGACGGGATTTCAACATAAGTATATCTGTATCAACCCCTTGATATTTCTCCACTTGCTTGCACATATCATATAGTGCATCTTCTCTCCCTCTAAGAAACTCAAATCTACTCACCCTACATCCCCCATACTCGAACATATTGAAAAACACTTTAAATTATACCATACTTCATAGTCCTCTAGAGAGTTTAATTATCTAATAGCAACGACAATGATTGTATTATTAGCAATATGTACATTGCTTTTTAACCTACCAAAACCCTTTTTCCAATCGTTAATCCCGTATGCACCACATAAACACAGAATAGTCCTTGTTGCTGATAAGAACTCCGTCCATATACGCAAAACACCCCTCAAAGCCCATAGATGGCGTTTGAAGGGTGTTTTATTTGTATCAGGGTAGTCGTTATTGTATCAATATAATGCACGGCCATTTCGCCGGGGCGGGCAAAATAAATGGCCACGCAAACCATAATTACAGCCATTGCCATACTGCCAATATATTTTTCCCTCTTCCCGGAGTTATGAACAGTCGCCATAATCCACTGCCCAGTCCTTTTCCACTGCTCCCCAGGCCAAAGGCATAGAAGCAGCACAAGGTAATAACCGCACCAGAACTGCCAATTCATGGATGGTATATATGCCTGACTTCCCGGCAAGCTGCCAATAACCCTGGTGGCTTCATAGGCCAGTCCCAGCAAAAGGCTGGCAAAAAGGAACACAGCTTTACCTAAAACCGGAATGAGTCCAACGGCTATCCCGGCGAAAAGACTGACTACTATAATCAGTTCAAGTACAGGAGCTACCAGCAAATTTGCCAGCAACGAGCTGATGGACACTACATTAAAATACCAGGCAATAAATGGCAGGGACCCCAGCTGTGCCCCGATAGTCACCGACAGACTGCCGGACACAAACTCCGGAGCCTTCTTGGGAAACCACCCTTTTATCCTGGGGGATAAATACAATAGCCCGGCAGTTGAAAAAAAAGACAGCTGGAAGCTGATGTCAAAAATTGACAGGGGCCACAGGAGCAATATTCCCAGTGCAGTGATACTCAGTATATGTTGGGCATCCTTTTCCCGCCCCAGGGTCAAGGCCAATAATGTCAGTATTCCCATTACTGCTGACCTGACAACCGGCATCACCAGCCCGGCCAAAAAGCTGTAGGCAACAATTATTATACTGGCCAGTGCTGCTGTACTCGTACCGGACAGCCCCACTGCATTACCTACAATATTGGCTACCCCGGCCATCAGGGTGATATGGGACCCGGATACCGATAAAATGTGAATCAACCCTGTAACGGTAAAGGCTTCCAGCAGGTCTTCCCTAATGCCACCATAGCCCCCAAACAGCATGGCATAAATCGCTGCGCTATCGGACTTTGGCATTACCATATCCATGGCAGCCTTGTATAGATGCCGGATATATCCGGCAACCCGTCCCAGGCTCATTTTATCCACCGGTAAAATCTTGACACTGTATTTGCCGGCTGACATTTGTCCATGAATGCCCTTGGCATAATTAGCCATGACCATATCCATACGACCGGGATTCTGATAATCATGCAGCTTCATCAGCCTGCCCTGTACCTGGATTTCATCCCCCTTTCTTCCGTATTCTTCAAAGGCAAAATCCGTATTGGGGATAGAGGTTATGTTCTTTTCAAAGGAATTGTCCCGGGCATAAACCACGATATTCCCCTGACATGCATATTCCTGACTGCCTTCCTTCAGGGAAATATTGCCAACAACATATTTGACATGAAGCTTCCCCTCCTTATCCCTGCTAAGCTCTGCCCCTTCCTGCAGCTCTCCCCTGATGGATATGTCCTTTTCTGCCCATTGCTGAATATCACAGTTACCGGGATAAAGTGCCACAGAACATCTGAGCATTCCCAGCAGTATCATCATCAATGTGGTGATAAGTACAATGTACCTGCTTTTAAGCCAGGCCATTATACCAGCCGCCAAAAGCATTATTGCCAGCGTGATGAAAACTGCTGTCCATGCTTCACGGCACAGCTCTGTATAACGGGCACAGATAATTCCCAGTCCCAGTGCCAAAAGCAGTAAATTGATATATGCCTTTGGATACTGCCCTTCAGCTTTCATCATATGGTTACCTTTGGCTCAATTTTTTTAAACTTAGCCTTACCTATGCCTTTTATTTTCATGAGATCTTCAACAGCAGTAAACCGCCCGTTCTGATTCCTGTATTCTATTATCCTTTGGGCAGTTGCCTTGCCTACCCCAGGTATTTGGGTAAGCTCCTCAGCACTGGCCTGATTTATATTTATACGCCTCTCAGCTGTATCAGCTTTTTTTCCATCAGTATTGCCTGCCTGCGGATTACCTTTGGCCGGTACCGTTATCTGCATACCATCCTTGATAGGCTGGGCCATATTGATTTTCTCCGTATCAGCGTTGGGCAGCACCCCGCCACAGATGTTAACCGCATCCGAAACCCGACTGGCGGGGCTTAGCAGTACTACCCCCGGATTTTTCACTGCGCCACAAACATATACAGCAAAATTTTCCACTGACACAGGTTCGGTTACCTGATCCGTAGCCGTTTCCATGGGGTCATTATCATCCTCAGCCAGACTGTAATAAGTCCCCATCGCCGCTCCTAAAACAATAATCAGCAATATAAGCATTGATTTTTTAAATACAGGCATATATTCACCTTCTTTCAGTACAATTATATAATATTCTAAAGAAATTTTGTATTTTTATTTAATATATTTAATTAAATATAGTCAATCTAATAAATATATTCAGCAGACATATGCTTTCGACTTGACTTTCTGGCCTGTTACAGTAGAATAATAGATATTGATTGATAAAATATACCCCCACGAGGTGGACCTTATATGGAAAATTCCAGTATTTCAAAATGGCAGGCTTTACGCCAAAGCATATTGTTCGGCATAATCGCTCTCGCGATATATTGCGTAACCACCAAAGGGCTATTCGAAGATATGCATGTACTCCGTAATGCCTTTGCCCAACTGTCCTTTATCCCCTTTGCTTATTTTGTACATATAGTTACCAGGCAGAGTATTTTTTCCAAGCGCTGGATACCAGAATACACCATATGGCTGATTTGGACCTTGCTATTACCTATAGCCCTTTATATGGAATTTACTATTGCTCGGGATTTTATCCGATTTAAGGGCGAAACATTATTTGGCAACGCCATATTTTTAGGACTAATCCTGCTTCGAGTTATCGCTTTTGATTGGATAAAGTCA
>NZ_JAILFV010000043.1 GCF_024697385.1 Anaerovibrio sp. | reverse complement strand
TGTCTGAAATGTGATGCTTTTTCTGTTTCGAGCTGGTATTCACATAGAGTAAAACTTTCCTTATGTACGTCCATTCCTACGAAAATTGTGGTATTATTCATATAGTGACCTCCTTTTGTATGCGGTAATCCCTGTTACCCTATGATTTATCATCTTTAGTATACAGGTAAATCCACGTTGCTACAAAGTGGAGGTCATTACATATTGTCTAACTTCGTGTCGCAACGAGCTGGGAGATATGCTCGCCAGCTGTTGTAGTTTGTTTTCCCCCACCTAAAGAGGAAGGGGACATCTTAAAGCTCGTTATATGTTGTCTTCTACTTATTTATTCTACATGCCGCCTAAAATACTATCCTGATTACTTTTCCCATAAACAAATCTCAATACAACTATTTTCTTAGAAACATCATCAACGATGTAATAAGCAATGTAGTTTTTTACCAAAAAATAGCGCACATCATCACGTTTCAGAAACTCATTTTCTACAACCTTCCCAGCTCTAGGTTCCAGACAAAATTTGTCAATCTGATCGATAAACTCATCTGCTAAAGCTTTAGCCGCAACAACATTTCCCAAGTTAATTGAAATATAAGAAAGTACGTTATCAATGTCTGGTTAGGCAGTGCCAGTCAATACATAATCATACTTTTCAGATGCCATATTTATCCCTCATCTTTTTAAGAGATTTTTTACCATCTACGACACGCCCTACTTCATAATCAGCTATACCCTCATTTATCATACGTGCCTCATCTATTTTGCCCACTAAACGCTCATAATACTCAATATCCATTACTACCAACCGGCCATAACCATTCTTAGTAACAAACACAGGCTCATTTGACTCAGCACATCTTCGCTCTATCTCTACAGTATTTTTTAAATCTCTCATTGGAACTATCTGCATAATTTCACCCCCAACGCAATATAGCCATATTTATATATAAATTATATCCAAAATTTAGCCACATCACAATGATTTATATTACTACCATACGCAAAAAGCTGCTGCACAAGGAAGCAAGATGCTATCCATGTGCAACAGCTTTTTAATTTTATCCCAAATCTACCAGGGTTCGCTTGCGCTTGTCGAACATTACCCCCTGGGTATAGCCATAGCGTTTCACGTAGTCAATGGCTTCGTCAATGTAGCTGCCGCAGTCCTCCGGCTTGTGGGCATCAGAACTGGTAATTATAGGCAAATCAGCTTTTTTTGCCAGCTTCATGAATTTATAGTATGGAGTTATTTCAGATATAGGATACCTGTATACTGTCCCGGTATTTACATCCACACACATATCTGCCTGCTTGATAGCCTTAATGGCCCGCTCCAGATACGGCGTTGCATCAAAGGACGGAATAATCCGATACAGCCTTATATTATACGGATGCCCCAAAACATCGTACAGGCCACTGGCAACCATATGCTCTACTTCCTGGGTGTACGCCTCGTAAATATCATCCAGCGAATGATGGTTCCACTCTGACATAATCTCTTCAGAATCGTAGGCCCAACCACGGATAAAATGTATGGAGCCGATAATATAATCGAAATCATACTCCTTTAATATCTCAGCCACCTGCTCCTGATTTTGAAAGTTACATACCTCAATACCTGTTCTGGCCTTGTAGCCAGCTGATCTGAGCTTTTCCATAAACTCAAAATAGTCGTCCAGTGTGTGTTTGAACTTGTTAGTTTTCAGCCACTGCTGCTGAAACCGTCCAACAAATGAATCATCCAAAATCAAATCATCATAATAAAGCTGCTTAAACTCAGGAAAGGTATGACTATGCTCCGAGATTCCTATTTCATCAAGGCCTCTTTTGGCAGCTGCCTCAAAGAATCCCTTGGCCCAGTCCACATCATAATCTCCCTTTTCAAAGTGCATATGGTAATCATATTTCATGATATTGCTCTCCTTATTCTCCAATAAGTCCCTGCGCCATTAATTCCTTTATCTGGTATATTACTCCATGGTCAATATTGCTTTTTGTCACAAATCTGGCAGCATCCTTGATTTCCGGATATGCATTGTCCATGGCATAGCTGTAATACACTGACTTCATCATCTCATAATCATTCATGTAATCGCCAAAAGCGGCACATTCCTCAGGTCTAAAACCGAATTGCTGCTGTACCTGTTTGATGGCCCAGCCTTTGTTCGCTCCCGGATTCAATACATCAACCCAATAATTTCCACTCAGGCAAACCTGCAGATCAGGCACACATTTCTTCATTATTGGCAAAATATTATGTTCTGCATCAGCCCGGTCACAATCACACAGTGCTACCTTGATAAATTCATCATCTATGCTCTCAAAATCGTCTACAACAATGCTATGAGTGAAATACTTTCTGGCCTCGCCAATATATGGATTCCATTCTTCACGAACATAAGCATTACGCTTGCCGCATAAAATCGGATAAATACCTGGAGCAGCGTCAGCAGCTGCAATAATCTGTCTGATATCATCAGCTGCCATAGGGCTCGAACAAATCTCCTGTCCCTTATATACACTGAAGGCTCCATTTTCCGCCAAAAACATGAAATCGTCCCTGTATGGGGCCAGCTGCTCCAGTAAGGCAAAGTATTGCCGCCCACTGGCAGGCGCAAAAATTACTCCCCGCCGTTTAAGTTCCAGCATAACTTCACCAAATTCAGACGGCAGATTACCATTTTCATCCAATAAAGTTCCATCCATATCAGAAAAAATAATCCTTATCATAACCCCACCTATAACACTATATCACTTTTCAGCCTTTTCTGCCATGGTATAAGCACCAAGGTTCTTCCGCCATATAATCCCCATCGTTATAATAAGCAGCCCTTGCCCGGCAGCCACCGCAGGCCCGCTTAAACTCACATGCACCACAGCCGCCCTTATATTCCAGTGTGCGAAGTGTATTCAACACCTGATTGTTTTTCCATATTTCATCAAAAGGAGTAACACGAACATCCCCCAGCTCCATGTTCAGGTAAGCACATGGCTGCACCTTACCCCGGGGACTGATAATACAATATGCAGTACCTGCCAAACATCCACGACGGAATCTTGTCTTTATTCCCATCTGGGCAGCAATACGCATAAACTGTGGTGCACAGGTAGGCTTTAATTCAATATCCACCTCAGTCTGTTTCTTCATAATACGGGTCAATGTCTCTTCATATTGTTCAGCCCGAAGAGATTCTGCCTCTATGGTCTTGGCCCGTCCGGTCGGAACCAAAAAGAAAAAATGATGTGCCACTGCACCTTCAGCCACTGCAAAATCGGTAATGGCCTCCAGCTCATGGTTGTTCCAGTCCATCACTGTGGTATGAATCTGAAATGGCAAGCCTGCTTCCCGGCAATTGCGCATCCCTCTCACGGCACCTTCCCAGGCTCCTTCAAATTTTCGAAAGCTGTCATGCTTCTGAATATCCATTGAATCCAATGAAATCCCCATACCCATGGCCCCGGCCGCCTTCAGTGCCCGAGCCTTTTCCAGGGTGATAAGGGTACCATTGGTGCCAAATACCGGACGCAGCCCCAATTTAGAAGCATATGCCACCAGTTCAACAATATCAGGACGCAGCAATGGTTCCCCACCGGAAAAAATCATTATTTTAAAATTTGCCCTGGCAATCTGCTCCAGCAAGGTCTTGGCCTCCTGAGTTGATAATTCCTCCTCAGCACGGCATCCGGCTTCACGATAACAATGATCACAGTACATATTGCAGGCATTTGTCACATTCCACGAAACAATCATCATACCCCTCCTTCGAGACCGATCTCTTTATCTGTAAGGTAACAGGAAGGATCAGATTCCCAGAAATCGCCTGTGCGAGCCTCAGCCCTGGTCCGGAAATTTCCGTTACAGTTGTCCAGGAACTTACAACGGCTGCAACGGCCTTTCAATAAACCTTTTCTGTCCTTGAGTCCTGCCATGATTGGGTGGGAAGTATCAGTCCATATTTCACTGAACTTTCTCTCCCGCACATTACCAAAAGTATGATGCTGGGTAAACTGATCAGGATGAACATAGCCGAAAGGATCAACCTCACCAAAGGCTATTCCCGACCGGTTGCCACCATTCATGGAAATATATTTTTTTATTTGCTCCGCCAATTCCTCATGGCCCTCGGCCAATGCCTTGAGATACATATATACACCATCACAATGGTTATCCACAGTCAGGATTTCCTTTTCCAGTCCTCTTTCCTCAAAATCCCTGGTCCGACGGATAATAATGTCCATAGCCCTTCGAGATTCCTCAGGAGTAACATCCTCGTCCATCATGGCATTACCCCGTCCGGAATATACAAGGTGATAAAAACATACACGATTGATATTTTCACGCTCTATGAAATCGAAAATATTGTCCAATTCCTGGATATTATGATGATTGATGGTAAACCTCAGCCCTACCCGTTGACCTACGGCAACACAATTCTGAATGCCCGCCATGGCCTTGTCATAAGCGCCTTCACAGCCTCTGAACTTATCATTTACATCCTTCAGTCCATCCAGTGATATCCCTACATATCCTACGCCTATATCCTTGATACGCTGAGCCACATCACGGGTAATAAGCGTACCATTGGTAGACAATGTAGGACGCACCCCCTTATGCTGGGCATATTCAGCCAACTCAAAAAAATCCGGCCTTATCAGTGGTTCCCCACCGGAAAACAGCAGCACCGGCACATGAAAATCAGCCAAATCATCTATAAATGCCTTGGCTTCTTCTGTGGTCAGCTCATCCTGATATTTTTTGCTGTCCGAATTCATATAACAGTGCCGACATTTCAAATTACAGGTTTTGGTGGAATTCCACACCACCACAGGACCTATTCCCTTACCAGCCCCATTTTTTGCTAAATGAGCCCCCTTGGTATACCTGAGGGAATCCCCAAAATATTCCCTGGCGAATAACAATTTTGTAACACTGATCATTTTACTCTCCTAATATATTCTGGTATTTACCTGGCGAAACTGCCACATAAGCAGGGTCACACAATTCCCTGCCGGCAACAGGCATCACACTTATTTCCCACAGACACTTATTCCATCTATCAGCAATCTCAGCTTCATCTCAATATTTTCCTCAAAGGAAAATTTCAAGTGGCTGAAAGCTGCCGTTTGAAACATTGAATGAAACATTTCTGAAATTATTTCTGCAGTAACATCTTTGCGGAATTCGCCCTTTTCCTGACCATCCTTTATTATACGCAGAAAGGTCCCCATAAATTCCGGTGCTGGCATATCAACCGATTTATCGCCCCTTGGCTTAGTATGGACCATTGCTCCCGTAAACAATAATGGCAGCAAATATCTGTTTTTACTTACAAGTCTGGTGGTGTGCATGACCATCTCAGTCAATATTGTTTTGCTGGTGGAATTATTCTCCACCAGCTTCTTCAATTCATAGGATAAAGTTCCCGAAAAGCTGTTGAGCAGATTCCTCAGCACATCCTCCTTGGAAGAAAAATAATTATAAAATGTGCCCAGTCCCATATCTGCCGCATTCATAATGTCAGCTATGGAGGTTTCTATAAAGCCTTTTTCAGAAAATTGCACCACTGCTGCATTTAATATCTCATTACGGGCCTTGATTTTTTTCTGTTCCCGCTTTCCACATTTTTCCTGCTGAACTGTCATGATATCCTCCTCAAAAGATGCCAATAATCACATATTAAAGACTTGTTCAGGTTTCTTCTCTCCCCTGGAATTAAGTCAGATTTCCCCACCGTCTCAAGCCTACTTAACAATCACCCCAGGGGCTGAATTTTCAGTACGCATCAACATAAGGCAAAAACATGAATCAGATTCATATTTCCCAGCCACTAAAGTATAGCATAAACGAAAAGAGCGAAGCAAGTGCTTCGCCCTTAATAAACAATGGTGACCCAGGAGGGACTCGAACCCCCGACCCCTTGATTCGTAGTCAAGTACTCTAATCCAGCTGAGCTACTGAGTCATATGCCGGTGCTAATCAACCAGCACGATTATTCTAACGCAATACAGTATGTTTGTCAAATTTTTTATAACGCCATTGTTCAAATTTCTCCGCAGGAAAAATATTCCAATCAGCGTTTTCCCCAAGGACACCAGCTTTGTATCCCATGCAGGGGCAAGTTAAAGCTCAGCCTTTTTAACACCGTCCGGGCAAATGCTCTCGCTGAGCTTGAGGAATTCCCTGTCACTCCCGGTACAGGAAAAAATCTTCTGATGCTCCGCCTGCACAGTCTGATTTTCTTCTGTAACACTTATATCCAGCTGGATCCTGTTATTTTTGTCCTGTCTGAAGGAATATTCTCCCCTTGTACTGAGCCATTCATGGACCATCTCAAGATTGACAAAGGATGCCTTTTTATTATAATCCTTATACTCCTCTACAGCTACATCAGCTGCCTTCTTCATATCTGAAAAACTGCCCAGCAGATAAAAGTCAATACTTTCCTCTGTTGTAATCAGTTTGGTAACAACAAATGACACTAAAAGTCCTCCCTTTCCCACACTATTTCAGTTCAGCCCGGTTTATCCATTAATGATAAATACGCTGCCACTAACAGCTGATATATACCTCGTTATAACGCCATTGTTCAAATTTTTCTTCTTTAGAAGAAAAATCTTCCAATTAGCGTTTCAACGAGCTGGGAGATATGCTCGCCAGCTGTTGTAGTTTGTTTTCCCCCACCTAAAGAGGAAGGGGACATCTTAAAGC
>NZ_JAILFV010000033.1 GCF_024697385.1 Anaerovibrio sp. | reverse complement strand
CACCTATAATCCTCGGCCAGGATTTCTTCCTGTTACGATTGTTTCTATAATGTCTGCCATATCTAAAATTCCGATTTTCATAATAATTCATATTACCATTCACCCTCATTAAAAAGAACAAAACTTAACCGACACCCAACCAACAGCACCATTAGCCCGTTTTACCTTGGCCCATTCCGGCGTGGAATCAATTATTTCTACAACCTCGCCTCTATCAAAATATCCTATGATATTCCCCTGTAGATTTGGCTCCCCACGCATCCGCACCTCCGTACCGGTTATAACTCCGGTATTATGTGGTTGCTGTGGCTGTGTCAAGGCATCCGGGGAATGCTTCTCTACTCTGGCAGAATATTCATCCTTGGCTGCAGAATCAGACTTGTCCAGGTCAACATGGGAAAATATCATAAACGAGCCCACACACAGGGCAAAAATCAATGTGGCAATCAACACATAAAAACCGTTGCCATGTGATTTACTGCTATATTGGTTGGGCATATAGCCCCCAGGCGGTTGTTGAAAATTTCCAGACTGGTAATTGATCGATGTTGCCGGTTTGATTTGGCGTACATTCAAAGCTGTCCCACATCTCCGACAAAATTTGACCCCATCCTGAATTTCACTTCCGCACTTTGGACAAAACCTGCTCATTAATATAACCTCCAAAATTATAAAAGCGATACTTTTGAGTCAAGTACCGCCATAATTCTCCGTACTGGTCAGATAAACATCCTCCTACAGCAGATAACCATGCAAGTGAATATACTAGCACAAATAACAGTAAAATTGTAAGACAGATATCCAAAAAAGTCAATGCTGCTTCGGGCCCCCGGTATAGTCCGCAGCAACAAAGGGCTACAGCCTCTCTACGCCATTTTTGTCCACAAAGGCATATACCAGACTGCCCTTCTCCGGCTGCTTACTGCTGTAGGTAAGAGCGCCATAATACCGTTCCGCAGCCGGAGCCAGCAACTCATCCCTTGAGGTATATAGCGTAGCCAACACATCACCTTTATCGACCCTGTCGCCAATTTTCCTCCAGATAACAATACCCGCTGCCGGATCTATAACACTGTCAAGCTGTTCTCTGCCTGCCCCCAGCATAGTAGAAGCGATTCCTATTTCTTCAGTATTCATCCCGGATATATAGCCCGCTTCTCTGGACTTCAGCTCATGGCATACCCCTGCCTTGCTGAATCCATCCGGAGCATCTATTACCGATACGTCTCCTCCCTGGGCCTTCACCATCTCACGAAGCTTTTCCAGGGCACTGCCATTCTCTATGGAGGTGCGTACCAATTGCCTGCAGGTCTCCATATCTCCCTTATTGGCCATATGCAGCAGGGAGGCTGCCAGGGATACACATTCGATAATTAAGTCCTCGGGGCCCTGCCCTCTCAGTACATCTATTACCTCCTGTACCTCCAGGGCATTACCTATATTCTGCCCCAGGGGACTATCCATACTGGTGACATAGGCAGCAGTACGACGACCGTTATTTTCACCGATACTCACCATCTTTTGAGCCAGTTCCACAGCGCTCTCCGGAGTTTTCATAAAGGCACCACTGCCAAATTTAACATCCAGCAATATACAATCCGCTCCCGCTGCCAGCTTTTTACTCATAATGGATGAAGCAATCAGGGGAATATTGGGAACTGTCCCGGTAACATCCCTCAGGGCATACAATATCTTGTCAGCAGGTGCCAGATTTCCTGTTTGTCCGATTACACTGACCCCTATTTCATTCACCTGGTGAATAAAATCCTCCTTGCATAAAGCAGTATTAAACCCTGGTATAGCTTCAAGCTTATCAATGGTTCCACCTGTATGGCCCAGCCCCCGGCCGCTCATTTTGGCCATTATGCCACCACAGGCAGCTACTATAGGTGCTACCACCATAGTTGTTTTGTCCCCCACGCCCCCTGAGGAATGTTTATCCAGCTTGAGCCCTTTGATGCCTGACAAATCCACCATCTCACCTGATTTGGCCATCAGTAGGGTCAAATCGGCCAATTCCCTGTCAGTCATCCCCTGAAAATGGATGGCCATCAGCAGGGCTGATGTCTGATAATCAGGTATGGCCCCTGACACTATACCATCTATAAAAAATTTAATCTCATCTTTATCCAGTTCTTTACCATCACGCTTTTTGCATATTATATCAATCATGCGAATATGCCTGGCCATATACTAATCCTCCAACAAAAATAATGGGTATAATCCCGACGCCTAATCAACAAAAATCATCCAGGAAGGACCACTCTTCCTCCAATGTCATATCACCATCTGTGACCTCATAATCAATTGCCAGCATTTTACCCGGATTGCGCGGATCCTTGATTACCGGCTCTATATTATCGCCAAGACGCCTGGTGAAAAGGCCTTTGGTAAGATTTAAAACCGTACCATCTGCCAGCTTCCACCCTAGCTCCTTATCCCCGATTGTGATTTTTTCTGCCCCATCCGGCGGCAAAAAGCGTATTTCAGCCAAGGAATCCTTTTCACCATAAGGAATCATGCTAAAATATCCCGTTTCGCCCCCCTGAAAGTTATAGCTGCCCAAATAGCTGTTATCGGTCATATTGTCCTTTGCTAAAAATTTCTCCTCATCAAGCTTCTTGACCACATGAGCCGGATTGCCTACCACCACGGTGCAATCAGGCACATCCCTGGTAACCACGGAGCCTGCTCCTACAATGGCATGGGCCCCGATTGTTATCCCTGGCAGAATAGTAGCTCCGGCACCTATCCAGGCCCCATGCTTAATCAGCACCGGCCGACAGGTGAGCTTCATCCTTTCATAGGGATCATGATTATTTGACAGCACGGAGACATTGCCGGCAATCTGAACATCGTCCTCTATGGTAATACCGCCCCTTGACATGGCCAAAAAGTTGCTGTTTATGTACACATTTTTACCAATGGTCATATTTTCAGCACAGACCAGGGACAATGGCGGTACGATATAGCTTCCTGCACCAAATCGTCTGCCAAAGATATTCCTTATTGCCTCCATGTATTCATCGGTGTGCGGCATTGTATGATTAAGGGCAAAGAGCTTTTGCTCCAGGCTGATGGCCCTCTTTTTGTCCTCTTCCTTTAAATTGCGCAAATCTATTACAAATTCTTCCATTTTTTCATCCCCATATCTCCTTGAATTTTTACTACAGATAAATTTTACACCAATACACAAAATGTTGTCATCAAAAAAAGGCTTCTGTTTCCTGTATTTCACAAAAAACAGAAGCCTTTTAGAAGTTTTAGCTTATTTTACACCCAAAGTGATATTTTCCCCATTGATATTCCATTCCTTGGAAAAACCATCAACAGAGCCATAGGTAATACCATCACAGAGAACAATATTTTTGACCATGTCCTCATTGCGGGACAAAATATCGGTCAGCTTATCATTGCCGGCAGCATAAACATTAATGCGGTCGGTGACTTCAAAGCCGTTTTCCTTGCGCATGGTCTGCAGCTTGCTGATTATCTCACGGACAAAGCCTTCCTCAATCAGCTCAGGAGTCAGCGTAGTTTCCAGTGCAATGGTTACCTTGCCATAACGCTGGGTTGCAAAGCCTTCGGTCTGTGTCATGATTATCTCAATATCCTCAGGCACCAGCTCCACATCACCGCTCTTCAATGCCAGCTTCAGCTTGCCGGTCTTCTCCAGCTCCTCCTTGGCAGCTGCACCATCCAGTGTCGCCAGGGTTGCCTTGACCTCACTGATCTGCCTGCCCACCTTAGGGCCAAGAACCTTAAACTGAGGCTTCAATGTATAGGAAAGATATTCCTCCATATCATCCTTGAAGGCTACGTTCTTGACATTCAGCTCACCGGCAACAATTTCCTTAAAGAAATCATCCAGTTCCCTATCAGCCTTTACGAAAATATTGCCTATTGGCTGGCGGTTCTTGATATTGGAGGCATTACGGGCAGCACGGCCCAAAACAACAACCTCCAGCACAAGCTCCATATTCTTCTCCAGCTCGGCGTCTATATAGCTCTCATTTGCAACAGGGAAATCCGTCAGATGCACGGAAATTGGTGCCTGGGCATCAACGCTGCACACAAGGTTGCGGTAGATACTCTCGGTAATGAAAGGAACCATAGGAGCAGCCAGCTTGATTACAGTAACCAAAGCGGTATACAGGGTCATATAGGCATTGATCTTGTCCTGATTCATTTCCTTGCCCCAGAAGCGTTCACGGCTGCGACGAACATACCAGTTGGAAAGCTCATCCACAAACTCCTGCAGAGCCTTGGCCGTCTCTGTTACCTTGTAATTGGACAGATTACTGTCAACAGTCTTTATGAGAGTATTCAGCCTGGACAGTACCCACTTATCCATTACAGACAGCTTATCGTAGTCCAGGGTATACTTCGTAGCATCGAAATTATCAATGTTTGCATAGAGGACATAGAATGCGTAGGTATTCCAGAGGGTCCCCATAAACTTTCTCTGGCCTTCCTGAACCGCATCATCATGGAAACGGTTTGGCAGCCAAGGAGCACTGTTCTCATAGAAATACCAGCGAATAGCATCAGCGCCGTGTTTATTCAAGGCTTCCATAGGATCAACAGCATTGCCCTTGGACTTGCTCATTTTCTTTCCATCCTTATCCTGAACATGGCCAAGGACTATTACATTTTTATAGGAGGAATTGTCAAAGAGCAGTGTTGAAATTGCCAAAAGGGAATAGAACCAGCCACGGGTCTGATCTACAGCCTCTGAAATGAAATCAGCAGGATAACGCTCCTCAAAGATTTCCTTGTTTTCAAATGGATAATGCCACTGGGCAAAAGGCATGGACCCGGAATCAAACCAGCAATCGATTACCTCCGGCACACGCTTCATTTCCTTGCCACATTCAGGGCACCTGATGGTTACATCATCGATATATGGACGATGCAGCTCTATATCATCCGGGCAATTATCCGACATGGATTTAAGCTCCTCGATGGAGCCCACTGAATGCTGACAGCCACAGGAACACTCCCAAATATTAAGCGGTGTACCCCAATAACGGTTACGGCTGATGCCCCAGTCCTGCAGATGCTCCAGCCACTCACCAAAACGGCCGGTACCAATTGATTCAGGAAGCCAGTTGATGGTCTTATTATTGGCGATCAACTTTTCCTTAACAGCAGTCATCTTGATAAACCAGGATTCACGGGCATAGTAAATCAATGGAGTATCACAACGCCAGCAGTGTGGATAGCTATGCTCAAACTTAGGAGCCTTAAAGAGTGCACCTGAAGCCTTCAGATCGTCCAAGATCAATGGATCGGCATCCTTTACAAAGACTCCCGGCCACTTTGTATCCTCAGTCATGCCACCTTTGCTGTCCACGAACTGAACAAAATCCATATCATATTTACGGCAGACCCTGGCATCATCCTCACCAAAGGCCGGAGCAGTATGAACGATACCGGTACCATCAGAGGTGGTTACATAGTCATCACACATTACATAGAAGCACTGCTTCTTGACCTTGCCTACGGCAAACGGATACAGTGGCTCATACTCTACCCGTTCCAAATCCTTGCCCTTGCAGCGTTCTACGACCTCAACCCTGGCATCCTCCTCAGGATTATCAGCGGACTTAACACCGGCAAATACGCTTTCTACCAGTGCTTCTGCCAAAATGAAGTTTTCACCATTGCACTTCACCTTTACATAATCGACCTCAGGATTAACCACCAGGCCAAGGTTGGAAGGAAGTGTCCATGGAGTTGTTGTCCATGCCAGGAAGGAGGTGTTTTCCTCTCCCTTTACCTTAAAGCGCACAATAGCTGAACGCTCCTTTATGTCCTTATAGCCCTGGGCTACCTCATGGGAAGAAAGGGGAGTACCACAACGAGGACAGTAAGGTACAACCTTATGCCCCTTATAGAGGAGACCCTTTTTCCAGATTTCATTAAGAGCCCACCACACAGACTCAATATAATTATTTTCATAGGTGATGTATGGATTATCCATATCTGCCCAGAAGCCTACCACATCAGAAAATTCTTCCCACATGCTCTTGTACTTCCATACAGACTCACGGCATTCCTTGATAAATGGCTCAATACCATACTTTTCAATCTGTTCCTTGCCATCCAGGCCCAGCTTTTTCTCTACCTCAAGCTCTACAGGCAGTCCGTGGGTGTCCCAACCAGCCTTACGGAGGATTTTCTTGCCCTTCATGGACTGGTAGCGTGGCAGCATATCCTTGATTACACGGGTAAGGACATGACCGATATGAGGCTTGCCATTGGCTGTAGGTGGCCCATCATAAAAGGTAAAGGTATCGCAGCCCTCACGGATATCAATACACTTTTTGGCAATATCATTTTCTTTCCAAAACTTCAGGACTTCTCTTTCTCTCTCAACGAAATTAAGATTTGTGTCAACCTTGTTATACAAAATAATTACCTCCTGTTTTTGCTGTATAAACCCACTGACAGTATATAAGATGCAAAAAGCTCCCACCCAAAATAGGACGGGAGCCACATTACAAACAAAAAGCCTTCATCCCAAAACAGGATGAAGACCCAGCTTCACTATACCACCTATTTCGTATACCAGCATATACTATCTCTATAACGGGAGATCCCGGCCCAGCCTACTCTGCAGCCACCCTATGACCGCTGCATTTTGACCTGCTACTCAGAAGTGATTTTCCTCCGCTGTTACTCCTGCAAGGCTCCCACCGTCCCTTGCTCGCTTTGATTTTCGCAGGCAGAATACTTTCTTCATCATTGTTTTTATACTCTTAAACTGTGAGATATTTTATCATATGTGGCGATTTTCTGCAACAAAAATATCAATCACAACTACCAATAGCAATCACATCGTGAACTTCTTTACTATTGCCGGTTCCTCATGACAGGAAAACAGGTCATTGGAGGCATGTACTACATTCAGCTTCTTATCGCTTTCCTCATCACATATTTCCTGGAAAATATAATCATAATCCTTGGCAACGTCCATAAATGTGGCAATTTCCTTGTCACTTATGGTCCAATCAATATCATTGAAAAAAATGGTAATCGTATTATCAGTTTCCTTGTACTCAGACAAGCGTGCCAGCATATTCTTTATGTATTTATTCTTTTTTTTCGGATCTATCCCCTTGAGATAATCCTGCAAAGCAAAAGTTATGGCGACATCCTTATTTTTCCCCATAGTATTAAATCATTCCTTCCCTTTAAGCATATCGTTGACCATATACCATGGCCCAAACACCAGACAATATTAACATAATTATTTATACATGTAAATAATATGAGTTGATAAATACAAAAATATAAAAGATTTTAGCTAAATAGAGGTCTACAGTCCCATAACGCAAAAAAAGTCCAATAAAAATCCTGTATAAATATCCAATTATTACCAGATATTATTTCATTATAACGCCATTGTTCAAATTCTTCTTTAGAAGAAAAATCTTCCAATTAGCGTTTCAACGAGCTAGGAGATATGCTCGCCAGCTGTTGTAGTTTGTTTTCCCCCACCTAAAGAGGAAGGGGACATCTTAAAGCTCGTTATAGGCATAATCAAAGGCATAACAATCTCATCCTTGAACATTTATAACATAATTAAAGCATAATTATGTTACAAATGTATAAAAAAACATCTATCAGCTATTTACGTAGCATAATAGATGTTTTTTTTAATATCTTATTTCAGCTCCAACCCAACCGGACAGTGGTCGCTGCCGAAAATTTCATTATATATGGTGGCAGACTCGATTTTATCATCCAGGCGGTTAGAAATAAGGAAGTAGTCTATACGCCATCCGGCATTATTGGCCCTGGCCTTTCTAAGATATGACCACCAGGTGTACGCTCCGGTTACATCCGGATACACCTTTCTAAATGTATCAGTAAAGCCGGCCTGCAGAAGCTCCGTAAATTTCTGGCGCTCCTCATCTGTAAATCCGGCATTTTTATGATTGGTCTTTGGATTTTTCAGGTCTATTTCCTTATGGGCAACATTCAGGTCACCACATATGATTACAGGCTTCCTGCTGTCCAGTTCACATACAAATTCCTTAAAGGCCTTTTCCCAGTCCATGCGATAATCCAGCCGAGCCAATTCCTTCTGGGAATTTGGTGTATATACAGTAACCAGATAATACCCGTCAAACTCCAGGGTAATCACACGCCCCTCATGGTCATGCTCCTCTATCCCCAGACCATATGAAACATTCAGTGGTTTAACCCTGGTGAAGACAGCTGTGCCGGAATAGCCCTTCTTCTCTGCGCTGTTCCAGTATTGTTCATAGCCAGGCAGCTCCAGTATCGCCTGCCCAGGCTGCATCTTGGTCTCCTGCAGGCAAAAAACATCAGCATCGACTTCCCTGAAGGTCTCCATAAACCCCTTTGTCAGGCAAGCCCTAAGACCATTTACATTCCATGAAACAAAACGCATAAGCCATCCCCCTGTCAACCATTCTGCGTTGGATCACCCACCAGCAGCAGATATGCTATTACTATAATACCCAAAACAATCCGGTAATAACCGAATGCCTTAAAATCATTGTTCTTAATATACTTCAACAGAAACTTGATGGATAATATGGAAACCACAAAAGCAGTTGCCATACCAACTATCAGGATAAGTATTTCTGCTCCTGTATAATGGAAACCAAACTTTACCATCTTTAGAAGACTTGCCCCGAACATAACCGGTATTGCCAAAAAGAAGGTAAACTCTGCAGCAACATAGCGGGAGGCACCAAATAAAATACCACCCAATATAGTTGCTCCTGAACGGGAGGTTCCCGGCACCAATGACAGTACCTGGAATAAACCGATTATAAAGGCTGTCCTGTAACTCAGCTGCTTCAGATCATTGACTACAGGCACACGCTTCTTGTTGTAGTTTTCTACCACAATGAACATTATACCATAAAAAATCAATGTCGCCGAAACCACCAGCGCAGTCATGAAGTGCTCCTCCATGTAGTCATTGAACAGCAAGCCTATGACAGCCGCCGGCACACAGGCCAGTATTACCTTGTACCAGAGAATATAAGTATCCCTTTTTTCAGCTTTATTCTTCTCCCCGGAAAAAGGATTAAGCTTTTCAAAATTCAGTACCACGACAGCCATTATTGCCCCCAGCTGAATAACCACCAGGAACATGTCCATAAACTGTTCAGATACATTCAGCTGAATAAATTCATCCACCAGTATCATATGCCCGGTGCTGCTTATTGGCAGCCATTCTGTCAGACCTTCCACAATACCAAGAATGACTGTTTTAATTAATTCCATTATGCTTAAATCCACTTTTTATCGCTCCCTAAATTATTTTCAACTGTGTCATTATAGCATAAAGCGGCCCAAAAGTGGAAAAAAAATTAGCAGTATCATAATATATACCCCTTTCACAGCCGTACTGCAAAAGGGGTATATAATATATCATTTTTATCTGCCTGCTGTCAGGGACCAAGGCGACTAATAGCTACCGCTGCCACCGCCATTACTGCTGCTGCTTCCCGAGCTTGAATCATCATCGTCATTAGACCGTTTCGTTACCGTTCTGGTAGTATGAAGGAAAATATCCTCCTGATATGTTATGTCAATGGAATTCCGGTCAAGATAATCATCGGCCTCATCCACATGATGCACATTGCTCATCTTGCCACGCAGGTGTTTAACAAACAGGTAACCTATGCCCACCGACGCCAATATGCCAAGAATAAATCCTGCATAGCTGAATTTGTTGTTTGGATCCCAAGGCTCACCTTCATTCTCATAGTAAGTAAGCAGCTCATCCACCTTTTCAGCATAATCATTAAATGCCCCGGTGTAATTATTCCCCGAAAGATGGTCAATAAAACTATTCTTTACGGCAGGATATCCATGCTCATCAGTTATGCGCTCCCTCATGTTATTATCCGTGGAAATTGCCCATTTGCGCTCGCTGGGACAAACCACCATTATAATACTGCCATTATTGTTCGCCTCATCACGATAATACTTATTCAGGGTATCATCTGCAAAAGCATTTATATCCTTGCCCCCCAGGGATGAAACAGTCATTATGGCTACCCTTACACCATGACTATGCTCAATCCTGTTCAGCTTTTCCAATAAGCTTTTGCTTTCCTGCCGATCATTTATTACCTGTGCAAAATCATGCAGGCTTAAATCTCCCGTATCAGCAGGCAGCTTTTTCTTATCAACCCTGTTTTGTTCACCCTGGACTGTACCGGTTGAGTAATCATAGGTCTTGCCTGCAGCATCAGCCTGCATCATCACCGGTAGGGAAAAAACAACCAGCATAAGCAGGGACATAAAAATCATAAAATTTTTCTTCAATTTTCTGCCCCCTATTCTAATCCTCAAAAATAGACTCCAGGAGTATAACCAGCCACTTGCAGATATAATAGGTGATTGGCAGCGTTATCAGCCCGGCCAATCCCCAATACATCTTTGCCTTATTCTCATCAACAGGCAGTTCACCTACCAGCTTTCCTGTCTGCCCATTCATGATAAAGGTATATGGTTTGTCCTGATATTTGGTACTCAATATCCATATAGGTGCCATGGCATATTGCTGTTTACCATTGGTACATACCACATTGAGGGCATCGGTAGTGCATGAACTGTAGCCCTCCACAGAATCACTCAGAACGCCATCGGCAGATTCCCTGATGCGAATCTCAGCATCAGGTAATGCCTCACTGGCAGTCACATCGTACCTGTCTGCCAAAAAACCTGCCATGTATGTAGTGGTGAAAGGTACCATATTGCTGTAATCAAAAGGTTCAATACTTTCCATCCACTTGTTGTCCATCTTGGCACTGCCATCTACCGGAACATTGTGGAAGCTCATCCTGCCATTGCGCAGGATCCTGTAATGATCCGTTTCAGTTACATCATAATCTCCATCGGTATAATATCTGGTTTTCGTAGCTGAAAATTCCCCGGCAGCTTCGATATTTTCGTCAAACAGCCAATAAGGTACATACATGCCCTGAATGGCTTCAACTCTGGCATTACTGGCGAAATTCCCCGGCAACAGCCACTTGCCCTTATGATATTCAGCAAAGGCCTTTTTCGCATCCTCCTTGGTAGTCTGAAAAGGAATCACCATATCAGGACGAAGCTGGCTTTCATATCGGCCCGGCACCATTACCGGGTTGCCACAGTATACACATTCCGTAGCCAGGGTGTTGTTATCGCACACTATTTCTGCACCACAGGAAGAGCAGGTCATGGCCTTCAGGATAGCAATTTCTTCTGCATCCCAGGCACCTCCCGCCGCCTCCATTTCGTATTCCTTTTTTTCTATCTTGGAATCCTTGGCCTTCTGTGCCTCGGCTGCCGATGATTCCTTGGCCGCATAAAACTGCTCCAGCTCCTCTGCCGTAAATGCCTTCTCACAGTACTCACATTTTATCTGGTTGCCTTTGCCCGGGGTATAGGCTAAAGGAGCTCCACAGCTGGGGCATTTATAGTTTACTGAGGTATCTGCCATTACTATCCCCCAATCCTCTTAACAAGTCTTTAAAAAAATTATTGAATGTCATTGTCATCAAAAGGATCTCCACATTCCGGACAGAATTTAGGTGGATGGTGTGGATCCTCCGGCTGCCAACCACATTTATCACATTTATACAAAGGTGCATCTGCCGGCTTTTTCGCTCCGCATTCAGGGCAGAACTTACCCTGGTTTACAGCTCCACAGCTGCAGGTCCATCCATTTTCCGGCTTTTTGCTGCCACAATCTACGCAGAAATTCCCGGTATTCTCCCGACCACAGGAACATCGCCAGGAATTGGCAGCTGCGCTCTGAGCCGGAGCCGGAGTCTGAGCCGACTGCTGTGGTGGCTGCTGTGGTGGTTGCTGCGCCTGCTGATTCTGCGACATCTGGAATAATTGTGCCGCATTGTTTCCACTCATATTACCGGCCATTCCCATGCCCATAAAGGCACCCATGGCACCAGCTCCACCTGCTTCGTTGGATGCCGCCATCTTCATGGCATCAGCACCGGCACCGGCAGTCTGAAGTGCCGCCATCTGGGCATTGCCCATGCTGGCATAACGCTGATAATCCTTGATTTTTTCTTCGTCCTCATCACTGGCCTTTACGCTGCTGACACCGAAGGAAACGATTTCAATGCCTCTTAGCTCACCCCATTTTTTACTGAGGAGGCTGTTCAAGGTTTCTGCCAATTCATCCACATGAGCCGGAATACTGCTGTACTTTATCTCCTGCTCAGCCAGCTTGGCCATAGCCGGCTGCAGCTTGGTCATAAGCTCACTTTTCAGCTGGCTGTCAATGGACTCCCGTGAATATTCACTCTCTATATTGCCGCATACATTAGTATAAAACAGAATCGGATTGGTAATCCTATAGCTGTATTCCCCAAAGCATCTCAATGACACAGTCATGCTGAGCCCACTGCGCTTGTCATAGGTATCAAAAGGTATTGGGCTTGGAGTGCCATATTTATTGCCAATAATCTCCTTGGTATTTACAAAATATACCCGCTGGTCCTTCCCCGGATCACCGCCAAAGGTAAATCTTTTTCCGATTTCACCAAAAATCGATTTTACATTGTCTGCCAGGCCACCGGTAAAAATAGATGGCTGCAGGGAAGTATCATATTGATACTCACCAGGTTCAGAGCATATATCAACCACCTTGCCCTGTTCTACAATGATCATGCATTGTCCTGCGTTAACAGCTACTATGGAGCCATTGGAAATTATATTATCCTCGGCACTGGTATTGGAGCTGCGTCCCTGGCTGCTCAGCCTTTTTTGACCTTTTGCCACAAGGATATCTGCCGGAATACTTTCACAATAAATAAATTCCTTCCATTGATCGGCCAGTACTCCTCCAACAGCACCCATGCCTGCTTTGATAAGGCCCATAAGCTCTACCTCCCACATAATTATCATTTTTTACAACATATATCAATATATAATTCTATATTTCCCTGCAAAAACCTTTTACCCAAAATAAAAACTGGCTGTAAACAGCCAGTTTTCTTTACATATCTGTATCCCCGGGACAAATACCCCTTCCCTCCATAGAATGGCGTGAAGGAATACCATGCCGATTATTTAAGAAGCTCCTTCATGCGTGTCAAAGGGACACTCGTATCCATATGCCCCTTTATGGTATCCACAGTTTTCCCCTCAACCAATATATGTACCTTTTTAATTTCAGGGAACTCCGTCATGGTATTTACTATCGAGCCCACCAACATTTCCTCGCCTGTTGACCCGCCATTAAAATCATCTATCAGTTCCTTGCTGAAATTGAGCTTAATGGTATCCTTTACCACCTCAGCTCCCAGAAGCTTTGTTTTCTTTGGAATGACATTTGTCAGCTTCTTGTCGGTAGTCCCGGCCAGCAGGGCCTCTATTGCAGCCTTGTATTTGGTAGTACCGGTCACCTTGACAGTCTTTTCTACAGCCACCATCTCCGAAGCGTCATTGTTTGGAAAATACAGCTTTACCTTTATGTCTTCTGCTTCCTGTTTATTGACTTCACCGGAAATCCCAGCGGACTTGCCGGAAGTGGCCGGTGACGGCTCCTCTTTGGCACAGCCGGCAATCGAAAAGATCATGCATACCAGCATCAATGCAATTAATAATTTTTTCATTTCTTCAGTTCCTCCATTATTTTATCCTATTGCCAAAATACGCATTGATACCACGGCATATTGCCAGGGCCATAGCATGCTGACAACGGCTTTCAGACAGCATCTGCTCCTCATGAGGATTGCTTATAAAAGCTGTTTCCACCAAGACCGCCGGTATTCTCGAATTTCTCAACACATAAAATCTGGCACTGCTGATTCCCCTGTCCCTGAGTCCGGTTGCCTGTACCATTTCACTCTGAATGAACTGGGCCAATGCTGAATCATTATAGGAATGAGGGTAATAATAGGTACCTGTCCCATTGGCCTCAGGGCTTGTAAAGGCATTACAGTGAATGCTGACAAATATATCCGAAAGGGGATCATTGTGGGCAACATCGACCCTGGCCTGGAGCTCCTGCCTGTCAGTGGCATAGGGGCCAAAAACATCCACATCTGTATATCGGCTCATAAGAACTCTCGCACCATTTCCCTTGAGGATTCGACACATCTCCAGGGCTATGTTAAGCGTCACATCCTTTTCCTTCAGATAATTAGGACCGATAGCGCCAGTGTCACTGCCGCCATGACCTGCATCCACTACTATGGTGGCACCTGCTACATTATTGAGGATCTCATCTTCCGGCAAATTCGTTTTTTCGTCCTTGACCGGTTCAGGTGCCTTGCTGTCCGCAATTTCTATCACCAATCTGGTTTCCTTGATCTTCTTGTCCGGAGGTGAAAGATAAACCCTGCATTCCTGCTCATCAAGAGATTTATCAACTGCCACCATCACCTGCAAATCCTTCTTGTTTTTCTTCCTGAAGGTCATATACCTGGCAATTTTGCGGTCCAACCCGATGTCCTTTTTTACATCCCCACTGTCGGTATTTTTCATTAACACCCACAGCTGATTCTGCCTGTCAGGATTGGCACTCACCTCAAAGTCCAGCTTGTCCCGATCCAGACCAATCTCTATTTTCAGCCAGTTACGGTCACCATCCTTGTAGGTAGAATAATGAAAACTTGTTATTTCATTGCGGGGTAAGGCCTGACATGACCCTGTCCCTACGGCTAAAAATATCACCATACACAGGGCTGCCAGAGTAAATTTCCATATAAGCTGTTTCAAAAATAATCGCTCCTATATCAATCTTCCATCAAGGCCTTGGCTTCCTCCAAGGCCGCTTTGGTCTTTTCTTCATCGAAGGAAATATCCAATTTTACATAAATCCCTTCATTCAGAGATTCCGGCAGCATGCTGCAGGGTATTTCCACCTGATGCTCCTCTTCTCCCAGCAGAATAACCGCCAGTCCTTCTTCAATTCTGTCAATATATCCTGATATCATGTCATCTTTCTCCTCTTGCCGAATACGAAACACCGTCGCTTTCAATGGTAATCGTTCCATTGAGATCAGTTTCCAATGCTTTAATTCCCAGTGTGGCAAATTTTTTCATTGTTATCTTGTGAGGATGACCATATTGGTTGTCAACCCCACAGGAAATAATTGCCAGCTCAGGCTTTATCGCCTGAAGGAATTCCTTTGATGATGAGGTCTTACTGCCATGGTGGGACACCTTGTACACCTTGCAGGTCAACTCATTCCCATATTCCTGAAGCAGCTCCTGCTCGATTTCCTTTTCAGCATCCCCTGTAAGCAGCATGGAAAAATCCCCAAAGGTCAGCCTTCCCACTATTGATTCATTATTGACATTAATCTTCGGTGCCTCATCAGCAGAAGAGCTGCCCTGCTGCTTTGTATCTTCCTCCACTAATTTAAGGGAGGGACTCAGCACCTTGAAGGAAACATCATTGCCAAAATCAAGGACATCTCCGGCCTTAACCTTGGACTTTTTCACGCCCTTGTTATTGGCAGCAGTTAACATATTCCTGAAGCCCTTGTTGGCTGATGGAATACCGTTATACACCAGTTCGGCTACATCATACCTTTTTATTACCTTGGCTGCCAGCCCCATATGATCATTATGGGCATGGGTTATTATCAGCTTGTCAATATGGGTAATTCCAAGACTGTCAAGAGCCTCAAACAGTCTGTTATTGTTTTCCCCCTTATGCTTCCCGGCACGGATTTTATCATCACCGGTGTCTATTAGTATCGTCTGCTCCCCTGTCCTGATGAGGATTGCATCACCCTGATCCACATCCAGCATCTGCACATTCAGCTTACTGCCATTTCCCGGAGCAGCCGCAGCATCCGGCCCCGACGTATCGGAGCTGACCTTGCCACATCCCGATACTACCAGCATGAAAGGAACAATCAGCAAAAATAAAATACAGGCTATTTTTTTCAGCATCAATATCACCTCAGCGTTTATTTTTGACATTGGTGACATATAATCTTATTCCCAGCATGACCACCCAAAAAGCAACACATACGAACAATATATAGTCCAATGTCTGCAGGTTGCTGTAATCAGTACCGATTAAAATCACCACGATAAGGATCAGCATAAGCCAGTCAGACTTGTTCATACCTTCTATCTTCATGTATACCTCCATATAAACATTTCATACATACCAAGTCGAAAAAACATACTATATAATTATACCCCTTATCATGATTTTTTGCCAATAATTATATACCCCTGAAGAACCGGCTCCCTCCCGGTGCAGCAACACAAAAGGGCTCCTGCCTAAGCAGAAGCCCTTTCATTTATCCGATTCATAATTTATAACGCCATTGTTCAAATTTTTCTTCTTTAGAAGAAAAATCTTCCAATTAGCGTTTCAACGAGCTGGGAGATATGCTCGCCAGCTGTTGTAGTTTGTTTTCCCCCACCTAAAGAGGAAGGGGACATCTTAAAGCTCG
>NZ_JAILFV010000029.1 GCF_024697385.1 Anaerovibrio sp. | reverse complement strand
GGCCCGTGAAGATGGTGATGATGAGGCTCACATGATGGACCGTGACTTCATTACTGCCCTTGAATATGGTCTGCCACCAACAGGCGGCTTGGGCATCGGTGTGGACCGTCTGGTAATGTTCCTCACAGACAGCGCATCTATTCGAGATGTCCTGCTGTTCCCAACTATGAAGCCTTTGGCTGAATAAGTTAATACTATTCGGGACAATTTGTTTTTTCGGAGCTGTTTCTTGTGATACAGCTCCTTTTTTATGAGAGTGTGTATAAAATGAAAAATATAATTCTTAGTACGTTGCGACGGATTGGTCAAAGTTTTATGCTTCCAGTTGCAGTTATGCCAATTGCTGGTATTCTGTTAGGTATTGGTGCATCTTTTACAAATCCGACCACCATCAGGAGCTATGGACTTGAACCCATACTTGGCGATGGCACGGTGCTGCATTCACTGTTGATGGTTATGAGTGCTGCAGGGGGAGCCATTTTCGGCAACCTTCCTATTATCTTTGCCGTAGGTGTGGCCATTGGTATGGCAAAGGCTGAGAAGGAAGTTGCGGCCCTGGCTGCCATGATTTCCTTTTTCGTTATGCATGTTTCATGTAACGCAATGTTGCGAATAACAGGGAGAATTCTGACTGACGGCTCTATTGCACCTGGGGTACTGGAAGGAACCATTGCACCAAGCTGTGGCATTATGTCACTGCAGATGGGGGTATTTGGCGGTATCATCGTGGGAATTGGCGTTTCCGTGCTGCACAATCGCTATTATAAGATTGTTCTGCCGTCTGCCCTGTCATTCTTTGGGGGCTCCAGATTTATTCCAATTATATCAACGGTGGTATTTCTGTTCGTAGGTATTATAATGACCTTTATCTGGCCCTTTGCCCAGGATATCATCTTTGGTCTTGGCAATGTGGTTACGGGAACAGGTTATATCGGTACTCTGATTTTCGGTATCGTAAAACGCGCATTGATTCCATTCGGTTTGCATCACGTATTTTATTTGCCATTTTGGCAGACCGGCGTGGGAGGAACCATGATGGTGGATGGCCAGCTTATCCAGGGTGGTCAGAACATCTTCTTCGCTCAGGTGGCTTCCACTAATGTTGAACATTTCAGTTCTGATGCTACCCGTTATTTTTCTGGTGAGTTTATTTTTATGATTTTTGGTCTTCCAGGGGCCGCTTTAGCTATGTACCGTTGCGCCCGTCCTGAAAAGAAGAAGGCTGTGGGCGGTTTATTGCTCTCTGCAGCCCTGACTTCCATGCTGACCGGTATTACAGAACCGATTGAGTTTTCCTTCCTGTTTGTAGCTCCGTTGCTTTTCGGTGTACAGGTTATTCTGGCCGGTGCAGCCTACATGATTGCTCATATACTTAATATCGCAGTTGGTCTTACCTTCTCCGGAGGTTTTCTGGAATTGTTAATCTTTGGTATTATGCAGGGTAATGATAAGACCAGCTGGATGCTGATTATCCCGGTTGGTATTATTTACTTTTTCCTGTATTACTTTTCCTTCTATTTCCTTATCAAGAGGTTTGATTTCAAGACTCCGGGCCGTGAGGATGATGAGGAGGAGACCAAGCTAAACAACAAAGATTATACTGAAGCCTGATTGAATGGCGGAACACTGCTTGGAGGCAGTGCTCCGCTTTTTTTATGTAATTGCTCTTTCTTATTTATGATTAATTTTGATTATTTTTGATTATTTATGACTGATATTGGTTGACTTTGACTGAGTTTGGCTGTATTATAAATACAGAAATCAATTTTAGGAGAGTGATAGCCGTGCTTACCGAGGAGAGGTACGCAGCTATATTGAAGATTTTGGCGGAAAAAAAGGCTGTGACGGTTCTTGAGCTGACCAAAGCGTTACAGACTTCGGAGTCCACAGTACGCCGGGATTTGACCGCTCTGCATCGTAGCGGCAGATTGTACAAGGTATACGGCGGTGCCACTACCATTGATAACAATTACTCAAACGCAGAGGAAGATATGCAGACCAAGTGGGATTTGCATCCTGAGGAAAAGGTTGTTATTGGCCGTAAAGCTGCAGAGCTTATCACGGGTGAGGATTTTGTTTATATTGATGCTGGTTCTACCACCTTGCATCTCATTGATTTTTTGACGGACAATGGTGCGACCTTCGTAACTAACGGTATGCAACACGCAGTGAGTCTGCTAGCCAAGGGCATCAAGGTCTTCATTATCGGTGGAGCGGTAAAGGCCGTAACTGAAGCCGTGGTTGGTACAGAAGCCTTGAAAAGCCTGGAGAACTACAATTTTACCAAGGGCTTTTTCGGTACAAACGGAATAAGCCCCAAGTCTGGCTTTTCTACTCCGGATGCCGATGAGGGGGCTGTCAAAAGTGAGGCAATGGCGCGATGTAAGAGTGCCTTTGTGCTGGCCGACAGCTCAAAGTTCAACAAGATTTCCCCCATTACCTTTGCTGGAATTTCCAGCGCCACCATAATTACAGGACGGCTGGAAGACAAGAAATATCGTGATTATACCACCGTCTTGGAAGGAGAGTGAGTGCATGATTTATACCGTAACCTTTAATCCGTCACTGGATTATATTCTTCGCCTTGATCATTTCGCTGCCGGCGAAATAAACCGGGTGAACTATGAACAGATTTTAGGCGGTGGCAAGGGAATAAATGTATCCATTGTGCTGAAAAATCTTGGCCATGATAGTACCGCCCTTGGTTTTGTGGCTGGCTTCACTGGTGAGGAAATCAAGAGGCAGCTGCAGGAGTTTGGTGTAAAAAGCGATTTTGTTCAG
>NZ_JAILFV010000025.1 GCF_024697385.1 Anaerovibrio sp. | reverse complement strand
GATAATCGTTTTAGTGGCTGCTTGAGCATCCAAAGGTGCATAAGCCATAAAACACCCTGCTCCGGCCAAGGCCATGGTTAATGCCTTTTGCCATTTTTTCATAATGAATCACCTCGACATGATTTACAGCAATAAAAAAATCGACGCTCCCTAAAAAGGGCAGAAAGCCACTGAGGCTCTCCACGTCGATTTTCTGCCGCCGAAGCGGCACGGCTCCTACACAGCCGTATATGCTATTGGACATACTATATCATATTTGCTGTATTAGGGCAATAGTTACATGGTTTGCGGTTTGTGTGCAAAATTTTTTCAGAGAAATTTAATCAAATTTTAGTTGCTATAGCAACTAGATTGTGCTATTATGCAAATACAGTTGTTATTGCAACGAAATATAAGGAGGGTATCAGATGATTATTGATTGTAACATGCACCATTTGCCGGAAGACCTTTTTACAAATGATAAAATTATGGAGGGTTTTCTGACCACAGCACCGCGCGGGTTTGGCGAGATTGCTACTCTGGAGACATTGGAGTCTGGCAAGAAGCACTTGATACTGGAGAAGCCTCAGGGCTATCATAATCTGGATTATGTGGAGGGGGATTACTCTCTTGAGGCAAAACTCAAGGCAATGGACGAGGCGGGAGTAGACAAAGCATTGCTCCGCGTGCCTGTCTGGCAGGAGTGGCTGCGGCTGGATACCTGCAAGATTGTGAATGATAATGCAGCAGATATGTGCAGACGTTCCAATGGCCGACTGTATGCCAATGCAGTGCTGCCTCCCTGGGGCGGAAAAGAGAATTTGTATGAATTGGAGCGGTGTCTCAAGGAGCTGGGGATGGTTGGTGTACAGCTTGCCTGCCATTATGGACAACTTTATCTTGATGACGAGGCATTCAAGCCTTATCTCAAGGTATTGAATGAGACGGGAGTGCCTGTGATAGTTCATCATACGCCGTTGCCGGTTTATTGGCAGTCTATCTATGAATTCACGAATCTGCGGCGTGAATTTGGTCGAGTGGTGGACCAGGCTACCGCTCTGGGACGAGAGCTTTTTAGCGGTATGTTCGAAGAATTCCCGAACCTCAAATTCATCCATACGATGTTTGGCGGAAACTGGTTTGCCAATCAGAACCTGACCACACCACATGCATCGAAGAAGAATGAGGTATTGGCACGCTTTGATACCAGCGAGGCAGACCGTATCCAGAAATACCTGAAGAATAATATTTATTATGACATGACACATCCGGCATCCTGGGGCAAGGATCAGGTGGAATGTGCAGTCAAGGTATGCGGTGCTGACCATCTGCTGTTTGGCAGTTCATTCCCCGTGGTTTACGGCTGGATGTCGGCTGGTGTTGATTTTGTCAAGCAACTGGATATCACGGAGGAACAGAGGGAACTTATTTTCCATGGCAATGCTGAAAGATTGTTCCGCTTGGCGTAAAATCGGGAGTGAGGTACACAGGGCAACGAGAGGAGGATTCTCTCTCGTTGCTTTTCTTGTAAGAAAGGAACAGGATGAATATGCAGGGTCAAGCACAGGAAAAAATTTGGAATTCCAAGTTCATTTTTAGTTGGCTGGCGAATTTCTTTGCCTTTACCACTATGTATTATTTGATGTCAACAATTCCTCTTTACACCACAGAGATTCTGGAGGGAAATAAAAGTGATGTAGGGATGCTGTTTGCCCTTTATGCTGTGGCTGGAGTTCTGGCACGTCCCTTGGCAGGACGTCTGCTGGATTCTTCTGGGCGGATGAAAGTGGCATGGGCTTCGCTTCTCTTGCTGTTTCTGTCTGTCTTTGCTTATAGCTGGGCAGTGGGCATGATGGCGTTGCTGGCTCTTCGCTTTGTTCATGGCATCTTCTGGGGCTTCTCTACCACTTCGTTGGCCACGGTGGCAACGGATGTCATTCCAGTCAAACGGCGTGGCGAGGGAATTGGCTATTTCGGCCTTTCTATGTCATTTGCAATGTTGTTGGGGCCATGGCTGGGACTGACTGTTTTGCACAGCTTTGATTATGATGTGATGTTCCTGGTGGTGTCGGTAATAGCTGCCCTGTCCTGTGCCTGCCTGCTTGGGATTCGTTATGAGGGTAAAGCAGTTAAGGGCGGGCAATCAGGAGGCTTCCTGGAAAGAAAGATTTTACCCTATGCAACAATTGTCTTCTTTATGGCTGTAGGCTATAGTGCGATTCTGTCCTTTATTGTGCTTTTTTCACAGGAACTTGGCATTGAGAATGCGAGCATATTTTTCTTTGTCAATGCCATTGCCGTTATCATAAGCCGCCCCTGTGCAGGGAAAATGGCAGACAAGCATGGCCCGGCTGGCACCATGTGCATTGGCTTTGCCACTTTCTTTCTGACCTTTATATGTCTTTACTTTGCCCAGGGATTGGAGATGCTTATTGGAGCTGCCTTGCTGATGGGCATCGGTTTTGGTATCCTTTACTCGCTGTGTTTTGTACTTTCCATCAATGCGGTGGCACCAGCCAGACGGGGGATGGCTAATGGCACCATACTTACAGCTTTTGATATAGGTTTTTCTGTTGGCTCCATGGGGCTGGGGGCGGTCTCCATGATGATGGGACTGCGTTCCATGTACCTGTTGTGTGCAGGTATCGTTATGATTCCCTGGGTAATCTATTATCTGCATGATATGCGTGGACAGCAGTCCAAAGCTGATTTACTAAAAACCATTTGACGCCTTATAATGTATTTTTTTATCACATCTTAATTGCAATTGCAACCAAAAGTGTGATACCATGCTTATAGGATTAGCACTACCATTATAAAGGAGAATTGGTTTGAGTAATGAACGTCTTGGTAAATATATATCTATTCTCTATCGTCAAAGCCAAATTTATTTCAATGCAGAATTGAAGAAATTCAAATTGGGTAGTGGTCAGTATATTTTCTTGCTTGGGCTGCTAAAAAATGATGGCATCAATCAAGAGCAGCTTGCAGATTACGTAAAGATTGACAAGGCAACCACAGCTAGAGCAGTGGCCAAGCTGGAGCGGGAAGGTTATCTGATACGGGAAATCTGCCCCACGGACAAACGGGCCTATATCCTACACCCCACAGACAAGGCCAAGAAAATCTCTGAAAATCTGGACAAAATCCTTGACCATTGGAATGATACCTTGCTGGCTGGCTTTTCTGCAAAGGAAAAGGATATCCTGCAAAAATTTCTTGCCCGCATCAGAAACAATATTTTTGCATAAGCGAAGAGGAAGTATCAACGCCCCCTGCCGTATCCAATTGGCAGGGGGCGTTGGATGTAGTGCGCCCGGCGGCGCACGTTTCTAACCGGTGAAAGTCCGGAATCCGCCCGGTAGTGGGAAGGATATAGCTGAACACCAAGGGTGTCCATCGCGAGGTGGAATCTGAAGGAAGGTGTAGGCAAACCTCTGGCCTGACGAACAGAAACCGTATAATAGGCTATCACTGGGGATAAGTCCGCAACACAGGTCGAAGTCCAATAACTACACGGAACCAGTGGTGGTAAATGCGGCAGGCAGATGGAGGGAAAGAAATGTGTGGTACCCGGGGAGGTCTGCACAGGTGCTCTGAAAAGAGTAACCACGCTCGCAAGGGCGTGTTGACTGTGCAGAAGTCAGCAGAGGTCATAGTAGCCGAGAGGTGAAGGGCCGAATCAATAGGAGTTCCAAGTACAACCGGGAAAGGAGGAACGGCCGAAATGGCGGAAAATCTTGAAAACAAGAGCTGCCCGCAAAAGGATAGTGCGGAACACGAAGAATATGCGGG
>NZ_JAILFV010000013.1 GCF_024697385.1 Anaerovibrio sp. | reverse complement strand
ACGCCATTGTTCAAATTTTTCTTCTTTAGAAGAAAAATCTTCCAATTAGCGTTTCAACGAGCTGGGAGATATGCTCGCCAGCTGTTGTAGTTTGTTTTCCCCCACCTAAAGAGGAAGGGGACATCTTAAAGCTCGTTATAACAACATTAAAGTGGCAGCTTTTATCTATATGATGAAGGAACGCAAGCCCTAACAGCTGGCGGGCATATAACGACATATCAACCATGGATAATATCCGTATATTCCGGGAAGTCCCGCAATCTGTCATCCTCTTTGAATCCTACCGCACCACTCATTTTCCCTTTAAGCCATGACGGTTTGGTAGACCATATCATCGTAGCAACATCTATCTTGTTGGCAGCTTCTACTTCATATGCCTCAACATCCGCCGTAGCGATTCCCATCTTACCAATACAAGAATCAAATTTTGTGGTGATGCGCAAAAACTGTGCCCTCGGCAAGTCACTTAAATCAATTATATTGTCGCCATCTGTAAGTTGCACCTCAAGGCACCCCCTAACAGAAGTCTGATCATCCGAGACCTCCACTACAGCAATTACGCTTGCCCCAACCGGAACGTGAGCTACAGCAGTCAATTTCCTAAAAGACCATAATTTCTTTTCGCCCATATATTCACGGCTATATACACCTGGATGACGCCATTCTGTAATATGGCACCCCTTGGTTTTAATATTATTAAAATCCAGCCACACTAACAAATTTTCTGATTTTGGTCCCTTAATTTCAGGATTCTGTAACACCTGTTTATTTTCTATTGAAGTCAACGCACTTTTGTAAAAGCGTACCTGTCCGACGGCTGCAGGCAAATGAGTATAATATTTAGGGCGTCCCAATTCCGGAATCACATGCCCAATATACGAATACCCAACAAAAATCGGTTCCGTGGACCATTGTCGCAGACTGGCATTGGATTCAATCCCCGATATATGTGCCACAGCATTTTGGTTGATATAGGATATTCCACCATTCTTCCTGTCGAATGACAGCGTATATTGTGCCCATTCTCCAAGAGCGACAGTTCCGCCTTGCCATGAATATTCAGTTATATCATGGCATGTACCCCATTTCAAACCTCCATTCCGTTCAATAACCATACGCATGAAATAAGTTGCTCCCCATCCGACAGATTTTCCCCGAACCATCAGTGGATTATGACTCATCTCATCGGAATCCGCCAAACGATCAACTCGGGCACAAACCATGCCAGTAAATCCATCCTCTGCCACGAGCTCATTGCTGGCAGGAATTTCAATATAATCGCCCGGATGCACTAATTCTACATATGTTTTGCCCTTTTCTTTTATTACATTGGGATTTCCACGCAAAAAAGCATCGTGTCCATGCCCAGAAGAATCACAAACCAGCGGAACAGCATGAATCCCACCATTTACATATACTGTTTTGGGAGAACAGCTTCCAATGGATACTAAATATTTTCCACTTCGTTCAAAACGATAACTAAACTCCACACAAACTCTTTCATTAGGGCGAAAAGCAATATGTCTGATTTCCTGAATAATGCCATCAATATATAACGGTATCTCAGCTGTAATATAATCATGAGTATTATTAACAGCCTCTACATTGGCCCTAAGGCAATCAGCCTCATCATAATCCCCCAAAGAAGCATGCATATGATTATATGTAATGTTAGGCATATCACATATATTGACCACCTGTTCAGACTCCATTATACGAATGCAGTGCTTCCCTGCCCCCCGAATCCGGTAATAAGCTGTCAACTGCCGTTTCTCCCGTGGCTTTAACACTATCACCCGACTCTCCTCAGGTGGCCCAAATAAATTAAGGTTATTTTTTATCCCATTATCTTCTACAGGCAAGACCACTGCGGCATGACTATTACCAGTATTACATGCCATGACTGTAATTTCCATCATTCCGGTGGTATCTAAGCAACGCATAGTAGGATTAAGCAGCTCAATATGTGCCAATTCATGTGTAATTCGCACTGTATCGACCAGCTTATCCTCCTCCTTCTCCTGAAAGCCATATAATTTATAAACCAACTCTTCCTGTGATACCTCTAGAATGCCATAATTATTATTCCCCATAGCAATAACCTCAGGGAAATCACCTAACAGTCTTTTATCATCCACTCCATAATCCAACTCTGCAGCCGGATCCTGCGTACTCCCCTGACAGACATGTACAGTCCTGCTCCCTATAGCAGGATCTACTGAGACTGATTTTATATAATAGTGAAGATGCCCACCAATAAGCAAATCCACACCACATCGTTCAATAAGTGGTACTATATAACGATTATTAAAAGAATCCGTATATGGATGATGTGTAATCACAATGCGCCATGAAGCATTTTGGGATTTTTCACTTTGCAGATCGTTTTCAATCCACTTAAGATTTTGCCGTATTTTTTCCCGCATCAAGTCATCAACAGTATAACCTGAATTTGCAGCATTCATTTCAAAAAGGCCCCAAGGATTACTATTGACCATGACAATATGAGCCGGTCCATAATCAAAGGAGTAAGTAAATCCTCCATCCGGGGAATTAACACTTTTTGCCTGTGGCTTTGCAAAAAGCCAATCATAAAAAACTCCGTCATCGTGATTACCAGCAATATAATAAGCAGGCAGCCAACGCAAGACATCTTTAATCCTGCTAAACCAATTATTCACATACTGCTCATGCTGATAACCTGTCCCAAAGGAAATATCTCCACCATGCAACAATAAATCCGGGTGATATCTTTTTACCATATTCGAAAACGCATCATGTGTAAAAAATAAATGGGAATCAGATACAGTTACACAGCAAATTTTCTCCGGAGTTTCCTGAAGTGTAGAAAATGAGGCTTTGAGCAGTTCTTGGTCTCCATCCAATATTCTGTATTCATATGTCACTCCACTCAACAGGTCTGATAAAACTGCCGTATAAAGACAGTAACCTTCATCATTATCCGGGCACGCCGGCTCTCTTTCCATAATTGGTATGACGGAAAATGCTTCTCCATCTGCAGTTTGATAGCTCAATATTAATTCCATAGGAGCATCTGTCTCCCATGCCAGGGTAATCTGATTGGTCGTTGGGGCCAAAAGCCACGGTCCATTGGCTATCTGATTAATATTCATACCCATTCCTCCCAATCAGGCGTGTTTCTCTTCCTTATTGACCTTTTTAGCCCAAAGCGTTGGTACCACCAATAATGTCATGACAGCTACAGAGCCCATCCAAAATGCCATAAGCGTATCAAAATTATATGAAACCTGATCATTAACAATTGTTTGTGCAGATGACATCAAAAAGCCATTAACAATATCTTGCAGTGCAGCACCTCCATAGGCCATCAGCCCAATAACTCCCATAGCAGCGCCTGTTGCCTTGCGTGGACATAAATCAACTGCCAAAAGGCCACCGACAAAACTAAGACAACCACCCAAGCCAAAGCCAAATACGGCCACACACAATGCAGCCATCGATGGCTGCCCTGCCGGAACAAGACAAACCCCAGATATACCTGCAAACATAATACAACCAAAAACAATGGTTGTAACAGAATGGTGAGACTTAAAGATTCTATCAGAGATAATGCCTGACAGACATCCTCCTATACCACCCAAAACAGGTGAAAGAGACATTATACTTCCTGCAGTAACCAAATCAAACCCTTTATCCTCCTGAAGGAAAATCACACCCCAACTGCTTATAGAATAGCGGGAAATCCCAAGACAAATGGCGGCAATCCCCAAGAGCCAAACATATGGATTTTTCAACACCATCAGCTGTGCTTCTTTTTTAGATACAGACTGCTCTTTTTTCTCCTGTACGGCTTCTCCTTCAAATTCATTGGCGCTAGGTAAACCATATGTTTCAGGACGGTCACGCATAAAATAATACATTATAAATGCCAAAACCACACATAAAAGCCCTGGAAATAAAAAAGCCGCATGCCACCCAAAGGATACAATAATAACAGCTGTTACCAAATAAGTCATACCCTCACCCACATAATGGGCAATATTGAACAATCCGTAATATGTCGCTAATTGGCTTTTCGAAAACCACTGAGATAAGGATACTGTACACGGAGCCGATCCCATAGATTGAAAACAACCATTTACAAACCAAAGCACAAGAAATACCAGATAATTGTCCGCCAGGCCCAAAACTACATTAACCAGTGCCGCCCCCAACAAACCGAGTGGTACAATTTTTTTAATGTTACAATAATCAGCTATAAAACCGTTGGCACATTTACCAACAGCTATAGCTATAAGCATCCCCGCACCAATAAGGCCTAATTGGGTAGGGGTGAACCCAGCTTCAATCATCGGTTTTTTTGCCACCCCTAAAGTCATACGCATAACATAGTACATACCATAGCCAAAAATCATGGCACTTACAGCCTGAATACGAGCAGAATGATACATTTTCTTAACCAATGACGCATCTTGAATACGCGGTTTATCTGCTCCTGTCAAAAACCATTTAAACATTTATAACCTCTCCCTTATTTTTATTATAACGCTATTATTCAAATTATTCCTCAATGAAGAATAATTTTTCGGGTAGCGTTTTTGTTGGAATAACTCTATATCCCAGGCAGCGCTATAATTAGTCCCCTTGAAAAAATTTATTAGCTTGCTACTACTGGTAATAAAAGCAATTATTTACATATTTCAAAAAACAACTAGTTTTTTTTTGCAAGATTTGCTAATATATAGGTGGTCAATTTATGCTTATTTCCATTTAGTTTTAATCATAAAATATGCATTACATTGTCTCTTTATTGCCATTATAGATAAAATTTCGGTAATAAACCTTTGAATTCTTGCTCTTTTTTATTTATAAGCATAAATAGGTTAAGTCTTAGTCAATATGCAGGAATCAAAACCTATATGCCTTGGAAACAAAGGTATAGAGAGGAGGATATATGGTACAATCATCTGAATTTATCTCAAGTAACAGTATTTTTGCGGCTCATACCCAACCACAGCTACAATATGTGTGCAAAGAAGGCATTGAGGCACTGAAGGCTGCACACACTTTACAGTCACAGCCTGAAACAGCTGAATTAATTATTATCGTGGCAGGACATGGCCGCTACATGATTGATGACCACATATATGACATAAAAAAAGGCAATATCCTGCTAATCAACGCCGGAATATTGCACGGACTATGTCCAGAAGAAGCCCCTCAGCTGGAAACATATCATATAGGAATTAAAGCCCTTCATCTTAACGGGTCACCCCCAGGACAATTAATAAATAAAGATACGGTACCGGTTTTGACAGCTGAAGAATACTTCACTTTAATACAAAACTTTTTATTACTGCTTGATACATTAACCGATGTACCAGAAAAATCATCGCTACAGGAAATACAAGATAACATTCTGGCAGCATTGCTTACTGTCATCACGCGTATAATAAATCATTCAAGCCGACCTAATGCTCATTTACCGGAATATAATCTTGGACTACATATAAAAGAGTACATCGATGAACATTATCTGGAGGATTTAAAATTAAGTGATATTGCAGCTGCCCTACATATTAATCCATATTATATGTCCCATACCTTCAAAAAAGTTGTAGGTTATTCTCCTATACAATATATGATCAGGAGAAGGATTGGCGAGTCGCAAAATCTCCTGATTAATACAGGCTATACCATAACTGATATAGCCCTACGGTGTGGATATAACAATTCAAATTATTTTCAGGCCGTTTTTAATTCTATTGTCGGTATGCCACCAGGGCGCTATCGAAAAACATGGCGACAATAACAAAATTGTACTCCAGCTTTTTTAGCAATATTTTATAGGTTTTATAACCATGTTCCACTTATAATAGTCCTATCGATCCTTTAGGATAAACACTCTTTAAAATGGCTACATCAGCATAATGGCTGATCAGCATATATTATTAATTTGAAAGGCGGTTTATAAAACATGATTAACATTGGAATTATTGGTGCAGGCCGCATTGGCCGTGTCCACGGTGAAAGCATCACAAAATATGTGCAGGATGCTCGTGTCAAAGCAATAGCTGATCCATTCCTTAACGATCAGACAAAAGCTTGGGCAAAATCCATGGGCATTGAAGAATGTTATACCGATTATAAAAAGATTCTCTCAGACGCATCAATAGAAGCTGTTCTTATTTGCGCTTCTACTGATCAGCATTCTCCACTATCCATTGAGGCTTTGAAGGCAGGTAAGCATGTATTTTGCGAAAAGCCGATTGACCATGATGTAAACAAAATCAAAGAAGTATTGGATGTGGTCAAGGAAAGCGGAAAAAAATATCAGGTTGGATTTAATCGGCGGTTTGACCACAACTTTAAGGCAATTCACGAAGCTGTAGCCGCAGGAAAAATAGGCAAGCAGCAGATTATTAAAATTACATCCCGTGATCCGGAACCACCTTCCATAGATTATGTAAAAACATCCGGTGGAATTTTCCTGGATATGACAATTCACGATTTCGATATGGTCCGCTTCCTTTCAGGCTCAGAAGTTGAAGAAGTATACGCCGAAGGCTCTGTAACTGTTGATCCAAAAATTGGCGAAGCAGGTGATGTAGATACTGCAATTATCACACTAAGACTTTCCAATGGGGCAACAGCCGTCATTGATAACTGTCGTGCATCATGCTATGGATATGATCAACGGGCAGAAGTTTTTGGTGATAAAGGATGTATATCCATATCCAATGATACCGGTTCAAATGCTGTGTTTAGTGGAAAAGATGGTGTAATCGCTGAAAAGCCTATGTTCTTTTTCCTGGAACGCTACATGCAGGCCTATGCCAGTGAAGTTGAACAATTTGTCGATGCCATTGTCAATGACAAAGCTGTCCCGGTGAATGCCAATGATGGATTACAGCCTGTTCTTATTGGCTTGGCTGCAAAAAAATCCATGAATGAGCATCGTCCTGTAAAACTCAGTGAAATACGTGAGTCCTATGGGCTTTAATTCATATCAGAATTCTATTGTATGAAACACTGGCCTGCTACACGGCTGCAGGAAATAAAACAAAATAAATAAAATCAAGCATTTCTCCAATCCAACACCGCGTAGCGAGCCTTTTTTTCAAGGTATCAGGTATTCATTCATATTAATGAATATTTAAATAATAACTATTTAATACTCCAACATTTTAATACTTCCTCATTTTATATTTTGTTATTACCAGTCAGTACAATACACTTGACTGGTTCTTTTTTCACAAAGCCGCCCAACAACTTATATCCCATTGCAACCACGGCGAATTCTTAAAAAAATCTTAATGTAAAATATATTGTTTGTTGAGTAATGCTTGAAATCAGCACATAAATCAATACATATAATTATCATCTATTGCAAGGAGGTAATATCATGCTACGACGGGATTTTTTAAAATGGATGTTCTGTTCAGCCGGATTAATAACAGCTGACTATATTTTGCGCCCTTTTAAATCCTTTGCATCAGGCAATCTAAAATCGGATCCTTATCATATTCTGTTACTTAGTGACCTTCATCTTCCCTGGAAGCCAAATAAATATACTACCCTTGCGGACCAACAACAGGTTTGGGAGAGCAAGCAGTCCATGCTGTCTAACATTAACAGCTGGAATGATGTAGATGAAGCTGCTATCTTAGGTGATTTAGCGGCTAGATATGGGAACGAAGATGAATTTGCCTGTGTTGATGACTTTCTTGATAATCTAAGAATGCCTTGGTATGCAATTGCCGGTAATCATGATTATGTATATAGAGATACCCCTGATGCACAAGGTAATTTACAGATAGGCACTCATGACGAAAAAATTGCAAAACTTGCGGCCTTTAACAAACGATATCATTTACCCGCCATGTATTACGGTCGATCAATTGGCAAATACAGGCTGTTGTACCTGGCCCCTGATGCATGTGGTGATTTAAAGATTGAACTATCAGCCCAGCAGCTTGACTGGCTAAAAAAGGAAATCTCAGCGCACCAGCATGGCCCGATAATATTCCTTTGTCATGCACCTCTAATGGGAACACTTCAAACATATAAAAAGAAAATTAATACCCCGCATACCACAGCCCAACCAGCGGATAAACTACAGGAAATCCTAAATAACTGCCCAGAAGGAAGTCTTTGGGTATCCGGGCATACCCATACGCCACCGAAAAATAACAGTTTTGCCGATGACAGAATAAACCGATTCAATAAAAACCTGGTTAATATTCACAATCCAGCAGTTGATAAAAAACATATTTATACAAATTCCTTATATCTATATGAGCATAAGATTGTAGTAAGAACCTATGACCACCGTGATAATGCCTGGGTAAAAAAATTCGATAGAGTTTACAACAATTAAAATCTTGCTCCTGTGATGCAAGCAGCTATCTACTGGGATAAAGCCCGATTATCACGCCCCTGTTCATATTTTTCTTGTTCAAAAGAAAATATTCCACTCAATGTTATCTCCAGGCACTCCATCACAGCAAAAAGCGCTTACTTGTTTTTAAGTAAGCGCTTTTTGACATTTGAAATAATCAACAATTAGTTTAATATAAATAAAAGGAGTCATTTGAGGAAGACTATTGCTGCAGAAGGAAAAGAATACAATCTATATTTCAAATAAAAGCAATAGCTCATCACTACACGAAGCGGCGGATACCTTTAATCTCAATATAACCAAAAGGCTCCTTGCCGTATCAAGTATATGATTTAAATATGGGCCTTATCCCGAATGTATTTCCGGGCCTTAATAGCATATTCCAACGGATTGGCCTTTGCAGGATCCTGCTCAGCTTCAACAATGAACCACCCATCATAGTCACTTTTATTGATAATATCAAAAATCGGTTCAAAGTCTATATCACCATCTCCGGGAACAGTAAACATTCCTGCACGAACACCATCCAAAAAGCTCATATTTTCATCTTTAACCTTATTGCGCACTGACATGCGAATATCCTTAAGATGAATATGCCGAATTCGTGGCAAATATTCCTTGAGGATATCAAGATAATTTTCTCCAGAGCACACCAGATGGCCAGTATCATAAAGCAGGAATACCAATTCAGGATCAGTATCACGCATAAGTCTGTCTATTTCAGCGGAAGTCTGAACTCCGGTCCCCATATGATGATGATAAGTCATGGTCAGCCCAATCTTCTTAGCCACCGCACCCAGCTTATTCAGGCCTTCAGTGAGAAGTTTCCACTGTTCCTCAGTATTTACCGGCTTACCGGCAAATACCGGTGTATTAATTTGCCCCTGAACACTATTGCCCTGCTCAGCCACATTACAAAACCTTGCACCCATCGCTTTTAAAAATTCACAGTGCGCAATAAAATCTTTTTCTACCTGCTCATATGACTGAGTCAACAAAAAAGAGCTGAACCAAGCACTAGCGATTTGCATTCCACGCAAACCAAGTGCCTTCTTTAACACTTCAGGATCTTTAGGATATTTATTTCCTACCTCACAACCGGTAAAACCAGCCAGGGCCATTTCACTTACACACTGCTCAAAAGTATTTTCAGCGCCAAGATCTGGCATATCATCATTAGTCCAGGCAATAGGTGCAATACCCAATTTAATATTTGCCATCTGACAACCCTCCAACCTCATTATATTATTTATTGTTCGAAATTATCCTTGCTTTGTTATTAGTATTTTCTGGCCTTGGTAATATTAGGCTCCATGAGATTTTCCCAACAATCCTGGATTTTTTTGCTCTTGGATACCTGGGCAACACCTACGCGCCACCAGTCACCATAACCATGTATCATGGTCTTTGGTAACACTTTACAATCTATAAGGGTAGATACTGTCTGCTTCTTAGCATCTTCCAGCGCTGCCTTCAGCTCTTCTACAGTGTGTACCTTATATGTCTTGCACCCATATGAAGCTGCATTCATGGCAAAATCGATTGGAACAAAACCACCATCCAATTGACCACTTATTTCATTACGAAAACGGAACTCTGTCCCGAATGTTTCCTGCCCATGACCAATCTCCAAATTGTTGATGCATCCATTCATCATATTGTCAAACACAATAACATTTATCTTAGTATGTTCCTGAATCGAAGCTGGCAATTCAGAATGCAGCATCATATATGCCGCATCTCCTACCAGGGCATATACCTCACGATCAGGCTCTGCATACTTTACTCCTAAAGCAGCATTTACCTCATACCCCATGCAGGAAAATCCATACTCCAGATGATAACTATCCACAGATTTAGCACGCCAAGCCCGCTGCAAATCACCTGGCAAACTCCCAGAAGCGGCGACTATAACTGCATTTTTATCAATATTTTCATTGACAATTCCCAATACCTGCGACTGAGTCAGACTGCTGCCAGTTAGCTTTATAAACTCCTTGCTCCCTGACCTGAAATCATAGTCATCATTTACCTCCGGAATAAAATCGTCACCTGTATAAGAAACATGATACAGTCTATCAACCTCAGCATCGTACTCAGCCCGGACTTTTTTAATCTCATCAGTATACCCAGATTTCCATCCCGTCTTGGCCAGTGCAGTGTCCAAAGCCTGCAGTGCTGCCTGCGCATCCCCAAGCACCTGAACACCATCCATCTTATAGGCATGGAATCTTGATATATTAATATTGATAAATTCTACTTCTGGATTTTGATAAAGCCATTTAGATGAGGTAGTAAAATCCGTATACCGGGTACCTACACCGATGATTACATCAGCCTCTTTTGCCAACTTATTAGCTGCCAAACAGCCTGTCTCACCGATGCCTCCCACATTGAGCGGTTCTTCCCAAGTGATAATCCCCTTGCCTGCCTGGGTCTCTCCGAAAGGAATGTTATATTTTTTGGCAAAATCCAACAGAGTTTGCTCGGCTTCAGAATACTTAACACCACCACCGCAAATAAGCAGCGGCTTCTTTTTCCTCTTGAGTACTTCAACCGCCTCTTTAACAGCACGCTCTACCGGAACAGGTCGATCGATATGATGAACTCGTTTTTGAAAGAAATACTCCGGATAGTCATAAGCCTCACCCTCTACATCCTGTGGTAATGCCAGGCATACTGCACCTGTATCTGCAGGATCTGCCAATACTCGCATGGCATTAACAGCGGCCTGCATAAGTATTTCAGGTCTGGTTATTCTATCCCAATACTTACAGACTGCCTTAAAGGCATCATTAGTAGTAACAGATAAATTATTAGGCTGTTCCATCTGCTGTAACACTGGATCTGGCTGGCGATCCGAATAAGTATCCCCTGGTAAAAATAGTACCGGAATACAATTAGCCGTAGCTGTACCTGCAGCGGTCACCATATTGGCAGCACCCGGTCCCACTGATGAGGTACAGGCAAACATCTTTTTACGGCGTTTTTGCTTTGCAAATCCCATTGCAGCCAAGGACATTCCCTGCTCATTTCTCCCCTGATGAACAACCAGATGTCCTGGATCTTCCTGAAGAGCTTGTCCTAAGCCTAATACATTCCCATGGCCAAAAATACCAAATACACCTTCAAACATAGGTGTTTCCCGACCATCGAATTCTATATACTGGTTATTGAGGAACTTCACAAGAGCCTGACCCACTGTGAGACGAATTGTCTTTGCCATATTATTATCCCCCTTATCGAATTTATTTTTTTGGTGCCCAAATCTCGGCATCTGGATTATTGAGCCATACATGCTCCGGCAAGTCATTACGGGTCTTTTTCCAAGGATTATCTGGCAGATGACGAATCATCCAGCTGTACCACATGGCATACCCTGGTGCTGTAACCTGCGGATGCATATATCCCCCTGTAAGCTCTGACCAACTATTATGTGTGATTTTAAACGCGTTATCACCAATAAAGCAGGCACCAAAACCCTGTGTATGGTCAAATTTATAAGTATAAACCTCTGGTTGAGGATGATTATGCGGAATGTACCCAGACCAGCGTCCCGGACTATTTATGACCTCGCCATTAACCATATTGGAATATGGCGCATTATCATAATCAAAAATAGTGCGCACCGTGCGCTCAGCAGTTCCATTCCACATCCCTTGCCCAAAAACATCAGCCTGTACATCTTCAGGTTGATAAAATTTAGGTTCGAAGTTCTTATCATTTACAGTCTTCTGTATCAAAACCTCTGCGCCATGTGTCAAAGCTTTAATTACAACCTTGATTCCATGCGGTACATGTAAGCAGTAAGGATTCTGATCAAACAATGATTCACGATGCATCTTTTCTGTCCTGTCATTCCAGGAAATCTCAACTGTACCTACCAAAATTACAAACGCAGTTTCCTGTAAATCATCATGAAATTCAACTACTTCATTATTATCAAAAAGCTGATATCCGATGTCCATAAGCATATCACTTTCACGGGTTGTCATGGCATTATAACCATGCTTCAGCTCTGTTCCTAAACGTCCAAATCTCATAGTCTATCCCCCCAGGCCAACTCCGTAATAACCTTTTCATTTTCATGCTCTTTCATAAAAGCATCGATCTGCTCCACAGTCTTCATTGCCTCTGAACAACTGTGGCTTGCCACGACCATAGCTGCATGAGCAGTTCCATGTTGAAGAGACTCCGGTACACTCCAGCCTTCCAACAAACCATATACGAAGGCACTGCCATATGCATCGCCTCCACCGAAGGATTTCAGCAACTTGATATGGTATGACTCCACCTTATAAACCTTCTTATCAGCAGTATACGCCAAAGACCCCTTTTTCCCATGCTTTATAATAACGATTTTATTTCCATAGGAAATATATTTTTCTGCCAGTACATGATCAGCAGGCTCATTGGCGTCCTCTGGTAAAAGCTCAGTAAGGTTCACCTCATCACGAGAACCGATAATAACATCACTCAGTTTCGCTACTATTGAATAGTATATGGAAATCTCCTCTTTTGACTTCCAGCTATACGGCCGGTAATCAATGTCAAAAATAATCTTTGTACCATGTTTCTTCGCAAACTGAGCTGCCAGGAGGCAGGCTTCACGGGAAGGACTGGCTGCCAAAGCTGTCCCGGAAATAATAAGAATTTTTGAATCTGCAATATATTCCTCACTGACATCCTGAGGGCTTATTTGTAAATCAGCCACTTCATTGCGGTACATGAGAATGCTGCTTTCAGTTTCACTTTTAATCTCGGTGAATGTGAGGCCCATGCGTTCACCATGCTTTGCCCGCACCATATTACTGGTGTCAATGCCCCTATCATTAAAATAATTTATTACAAAATCACCAAACTGATCATCAGACACACAACCAATAAATCCTACTTTTTTACCCAACTTGTTAATACCAACAGCCATATTTCCTGGAGAGCCACCCAAATACATGGAAAAAGTCTTCACCTTATCCAGCGTACGGTTAAGTTCATTTGGATTGAAATCAAGGGTCACACGCCCAATGAGTACCACATCCCGTTTTTTATTCTGGTCGAATTCGATCAATGCCATTCAAACAAGTCCTCCTCACGCCTTATTCTCTACACCAAATATATACATATGTTTTTTAATATTTTCACAGGTACCCTGAACTATTGCATCACTAAAGTCGAAATAATTTGCCTTCGGCTTTTCACCATAAACGGTCTTTATCATCGTTGCCGAACTGTCATAAGACGCCGTAGCTATATTTATCTTCTTTATGCCGCGCCTGTAACAATTTCTGAAATCATCTGCTGTCAGGCCTGTTCCGCCATGTAATACCAGAGGACACTCTGTTACCTCAGATATTTCCTGTAATCTGTCCAACCTGAGTTGAGGTTGTTCACGGTAATTACCGTGAGCAGTTCCAATAGCCACCGCCATGGCATCAATACCAGTTTCCAAAGCAAACCTTTTGGCTTCATTCACATCGGTTACGAGCACATCCACACTTTGATAGTCGCCCTCAGCACCGCCAACACATCCAATTTCACCCTCTACTGCGGCGCCCTGAGCATGGGCCAATTCCACAACCTCTTTTGTACGGGCAATATTTTCGTCAAGGGGATATTTTGACCCATCAAACATAACAGATGTAAAACCAAGGGACAAGGCCAATTTAATAGTTTCCAATGTGCTTCCATGGTCAAGATGAACTGCAGTCGGTACTTTGCAGTCCTTTGCCGCAGCCAGCATGACAGGTCCCAATAATTTCAAGGGCGAATAACGAAGACGCCCCTCTGCAATCTGTAAAATAATTGGGGCCTTTAATTCTTCAGCTGCTTTCATTGCTCCCATAGCCATTTCCATATCCGAAACATTGAATGCTCCTATTGCGTAAGAGTTGTCACCGTATGGGGGAAACAGCTCGGTCATTTTTACAAGTGGCATATAATAATCTCCTATTTCCTTTAATAGTATACATTTCCTATTATCTATACAAGATTTATGCAATGATGGAATCCATTTATTTCCATCCGGCTATATAACGAAATTCATTAAAGTATGTCATAACCTTTTGTAATTAGAACAGTTTCTTATATATTCCTATAATGTCCTCTTTATCCGGTATACGCATGGTATTCTGTGGACTACCACTTTCTAACGCATCATCAGCCATTTTATCCAGGTTAACCATAAATTCATCCTTGTTTACACCTAATTCAGCCAATGTAGGTATTTTTAATTCTTTACAGAATTTTGCAACTTCACCAACAAAAGCATGCGCAGCTTGGGCATCAGGTGTATTAATATCCGCAACCCCCATCATTCGACCCAAATCCGCAAAGCGTTCTATATTTCCCTCTACAGCAAATTCCAAACAAGCAGGTAAAAGCACTGCATTTGAAACGCCATGGGCTATATGGAAAAGTGCACCTATTGGTCTGCTCATGCCATGCACAATAGTAACGGATGAATTATTAAAGGCAATACCTGCTTCCAAAGCCCCTTCTGACACCTTTAATCTGGCTTCCATATTGTCACCATCATTAAAGCAGGTCAAAAGATTTTGATGAATCTTTTGGAACGCAGAACGAGCAAAAATATCTGACATTGGCTGTGCCCTTCGGGATGTATAAGCTTCAATAGAATGTGTCAAAGCATCAATACCTGTGGCTGCAGTTATCTTTGGCGGAACCGTAAGCGTAAATGAAGGATCAATAACAGCAAGCGCAGGTATGATAGATGAGCCTCCCAATAACATTTTTACATTTGTTTCTGTATCAGAAATTATCGTATTTTTAGTTGCTTCAGAACCCGTACCGGCCGTTGTTGGAATTGCTACAAGATATGGCACACGCATATCAATAGATTTATGCATATAATCCCGTAACTTACCTGAGCTCACGGACATAAATGCGATTGCCTTCGCTGTATCCATTGGACTACCGCCACCCAAGGCAATTATAAAATCACATTTTTCTTCTTTATAAACCTTAAGGCCAGCATCTACAATTAAATCCGTAGGCTCAGTATTGGCACCATCATAAATTACATATGCTATATCGCATTTTTTGAGAGCAGTTTCAACCTTTACAATGTTACCGGATTTAACCATGAAAGAATCTGTAACAATCAGCGCTTTATTACCTTTCCCCTTGATATGATCTCCTAATTCACTGATTACATCATTCCCTGAAATAATCTTCTGTGGCATCAAAAATGTATTTCCCATATTTTCACTCCTCTAAATCAGCCCTTATTTGCTGACAATATTTTGCTAACTTTATGGTTATAATTTAATACTTTTAAGTTCACATGTCAATCCTATTTTTGCCAACAATTTTTATTTCATTTCGATATATAAATTAGCTATTTTATTTTAACTACCTTGAAAACTCTAATTCTTCCCAGAAAGAAGCCTTGTACATTTTCTAAAACCCTTGTATAATAGTAGCATATAAATATGTGCATAATGTTATTAAACATTTGCACACTTTCTGGTCATCCCTCAAACTACATAAAAAGAAAAGCAGGTGAGAAAAACATGAAAATTAATCGTATTCAAAAGATACGCGAATTATTGGAGGATACCCATAATGTTTCAATCAATACACTTTGCGAAACATTTAATGTTTCAAAATACACCATACGCCGGGATATTAATGAACTGGAAAAAGCTGGCTTTCTAAAAAAAGTGTATGGTGGTGTAGTACTAAAAAAACAGGAGCATTCATCACCTGAGCCCTTCTCTCTCCGCGAAAACCGCAATGTCCAGCAAAAAAAGGAAATAGCCCGGATTGCAGCCTCTTTAGTACAGGATGGCGATATTATCTATATCGATTCCGGTACTACAACAATGCATATGCTTCCATTTCTGGTTAAGCATCAGCATTTGACAATCGTAACTGCAAGCGTATATGTCATTAATGCAGCAGCTGCATTAAATCAATTCAACCTTATTGCCACCGGCGGTACTCTTTACATGCCATCCATGGCGTTTGTAGGGCCATCTGTCTTAAACTGCCTTAAGGATTACAACATATCAAAAGCCTTCATGGCCAGTACAGGGGTCTCTATTGAACATGGCGTAACAAACGCCTCTCCACTGGAAAGCGAAATAAAACGCAGCCTTATTCAAAAACCTGCAAAAAAATATTTGCTTGCAGATACTTCCAAATTAGATATTGCTTCCCTTATAAGTTATTGTGATTTGCGGGATCTTGACGGTGTCGTTATGGAAAAAACACCTCCATCCCGATATATCGATTATTTTAAGCAAAATAATGTTGCCCTTCTTACCAAGGACACCACACGATAACTTACTAAAAAATCACTGTCCCTATCGCCATTTAATAGGTGAGAAAATATTCTTGGCACTATTTAAATCTTATTTTTCATCCTGATAGACAAGAAAAACAGCTTATACCTTGCTAAACTAAATAAGATAAACAAGAGTGGCATCTATTTCCATGGATGCCGCTCTTATTTATCCTGATTGTTTCTACAGGCTGCAGCGACAGCCTGTTTTGTATTGAAAAATTGTTAAATTTATCCATACTGATAAAAGGATTAAAACAATATTTATAGAAGCTATCAATATGGATTCATTTGTCACCTATAAAAGGAGGCCTGTCATCATGAAAAAAATAGCATTCTTTTTTGTTTTTGTGGCCTGCATTATTCTTTTTAGTCCTTCCCAAAGATGTGCTGCAGAGGATATATGGGTAGACCATTGGGAGGATGTGGGTTATGACATTTATGTAATGAATGATACTATTGTCAAAGGACATAATGCGGATTACATCAGCTTTATGGTAACGGTGAAGCAGGTGGAGGATGACACGCTGACCAATGTACTTGTTTGCCAATTCCAAAAATGGCCTGGTGATGCCTGGAGGATGAGAAACAGCGAAAGCGAGGGCACAAATTTTTCGGCAGTAGCTTGCCATGACCCAATTTATGAGTATTGTATGAACCGCCTCGGCTGGGAATACACCACGGACAATGGATTGTATTATTAAGGTAAGCTTCAAAGCTGTTGATTTTTATCTCAAAAATAACAAATTCAGAGAGCAGGTATACCATGACCAAAAAACAAGCTGTAGCATATATAAAAAGTGCCTATGGAACAGATGCGGATTATCCATGGGAAGACATTGACGCCTTTGTATTCCGCCATCGTATCAGCAAAAAATGGTTTTGTCTTTTTATGGATGTACCAGCAAGTTGCCTAGGTTTAAATGAACAAAAAACCATTACCATAATCAATCTGAAGGTTCCCAAAGCCTTGCGGGAGGATTTGCTTCGCGAAGAAGGTATTCATCCTGCCTATCACATGAACAAACAACACTGGATCAGTCTTGACTTACGCAAGGCAACCAAAAAGATGCTGGAGGTGCTGATGGATATCAGCTTTAAAGCAACCGCCATGAAAAAGGATTTATAATGAAGCGGAACATGTATCCTTGTTGTCCTGCAAACAAAAACCTGGCTGTTTACAGCCAGGTTTTCTTGAGTGGCAGATAATTCCACTCCCATTGACTTTATTATTTTATATTCTCTACCAAGCGCCTTTTGGGTTATCCGCATGACCCCTGGCATCATGTATCCTCATAAGAGCGGAATGGTGCATCCTTTTCCGGGTAAGTTTCCGGTTTTAGATACAGCCCCATCTCTTTTTGTTCATGACGAATCTCCGTATACAAAGCAACCATCATCAATATGATTACCACAGAAAATGGCAGGGCAATTATCATCAATACATTCTGCAAAGCCCCCAATCCACCGGCTGCCAGCAATATCGCTGCTATAGAAGCAATAATAATCCCCCAGGTCACCTTTGTGCGAACCTGTGGAAACAGGGTACCGTTTTCTGACAGCATTGCCAAGACATGTGTAGCAGAATCTGCTGAGGTGATGAAAAAACAAAACACTAACACTACAGCCAGTATCGACAAGGTCATACCTAAAGGATATGAGTTGAATACTCCAAACAGCACCTGCTCCGATGTAAGCTGAGCCAAAGCATGATTAACGTCATAGGCATCAGCCGCCAAAACGCCAAAGACTGAAAACCACAAGAAGCTGAACATCGTAGGTATCAACAGCACATGAGTCAAAAATTCCCTGATGGTTCTGCCTTTAGATATACGGGCGATAAAAATACCAACAAAAGGAGCCCAGGACAACCACCAAGCCCAGTAGAAAATAGTCCATTTCTCTATCCAGGCATGATGAGCTGCATCAAAGGCCGCAGTCCGGAAGCTCATACGGATAAACATCTGGAAATAGGAGCCGATTGTGTCCACAAAAGCATTCATAATGTGCACTGTGGGCCCTACGGCTAATACAAAGGCCGTCAGAAGCAGTGCAATCCACACATTGATATTAGACAGGACCTGTATCCCCCGGTCTACCCCTGTAACCGCCGACAACAAAAAACAAGCTGTGGCAACGAAGATAATAATTATCTGTACCGAGAAATTCTCCGGAATATCAAATAGATATCCCAGGCCACTGTTAATCTGAACAGCACCAAATCCCAAGGTAGTTGCCACACCAATTGCTGTAGCAACCAGGCATATCATGTCTATCAGCTTACCGGGCCATCTTTCGGTCCACTGTAAAAATAACGGTTTCAATGTAACAGAAAGAAGACTGCGTTCCTTTTTCCTGAATTTAAAATACGCCAGGGATAACGCCACAATAGCATATACCGCCCAGGCATGAATCCCCCAATGAAAAAAGGAATA
>NZ_JAILFV010000012.1 GCF_024697385.1 Anaerovibrio sp. | reverse complement strand
AACGCCATTGTTCAAATTTTTCTTCTTTAGAAGAAAAATCTTCCAATTAGCGTTTCAACGAGCTGGGAGATATGCTCGCCAGCTGTTGTAGTTTGTTTTCCCCCACCTAAAGAGGAAGGGGACATCTTAAAGCTCGTTATAGGATAAATTCGGCAAATACAATATTGCCGTATTTCATTCCCAATTCAGTCAGGAAAACAGCTTCCTCATTCTCAGCCAACAGGCCTTTGGAAACCATATTGTCTATGGCATTGCCAAAAATATCATGAACATCACAGGCGAACCTGTTTCTGAAGGACTCCCTGTTAATTCCCCGGGTCATACGCAATCCCAAAAAACAATATTCCTCCATGTGTGCCTTGGTATCAATCTCTTCCTCCACCATGGACATTACCCTGGACCCATTTATTACCTGAATATATTCCTTTATATTGACAGGATTTTCATATCGTCTGTCTGACCAGTAGGAGTGTGCTCCTGCCCCAAAGCCCAGATAGGGAACATCCTGCCAGTAAAGGCAGTTGTGCCTGCTTTCATACCCCGGCCGGGCGTAATTGGAAATCTCATACCGTTGAAAGCCGCCAATGGGTAATTCCCTGACTATATAGTCATACATTTCTTCCACCAGCTCATCTTCCGGTAACAGCAATTTGCCCATGGCCTGCTGACGGGCGAAAACCGTTCCTTCTTCCAGCTGCAGGCCATATACTGATATATGCCGTACCTCCAGCTTAAGGGCTGTCGCTACTGTTTCCTCCAGCATGTCCATTGATTGTCCCGGCAAGCCATACATCAAATCTATACTTATATTGTCAAAGCCTGCCATTTGTGCCATGGATACAGCTTGTAGAGCCTCCCGCCCGGAATGGAGACGCCCTATACTCTTCAGGCACCCGTCATCAAAGCTCTGAATGCCTATACTGATACGGTTTATTCCGGACTGTCGCATCAAATGCAGTTTTTCAGCAGTAACACTGCAGGGATTCACCTCAACAGTAAATTCTGCCACCCCGGCCAAATCAATTTTTTCTCTGATGATGGTCAGCAGTCTGTTCAGCTGATCCGAATCCAAAATACTCGGAGTGCCACCACCAATGTATATAGTAGAAGGTGACAGCTTTTCTCCCTGCCCCAATTCAGCTGTTACCAGCCTCATTTCCTCAGAAAGGGCATTCAGATAATCATCTATAAGGTTTTCCCTGCCGGCAAAGGAAGGAAAATCACAATAAAAGCATTTTTGACGGCAAAAGGGAATATGAATATACACGCCAAATTCATTGTCAATTACCATAGCAGCCCCCATAAAACAAACCAGGTGACTTGTCTAAAAACGGGCATCAGTTTTCCCGGACACATGAAGGGCACAAACACCGGCATGTGTCCTTCAACATTGCCATGGTAACTGTCCCGGTCGCAGGAAATTCCTGCCAGACCAGCACCTGGTTGTATCACACTATTCGATATTCAATATGGCCATGAAGGCCTCCTGAGGCACTTCCACCCGGCCCACAGCCTTCATGCGCTTTTTTCCTTCCTTCTGTTTTTCCAGCAGCTTGCGCTTGCGGCTTATATCGCCGCCATAGCATTTTGCCAGCACATCCTTGCGCATGGCCCTGACATTCTCCCTGGCTATTACCTTGTTGCCAATGGCTGCCTGTATAGGGATTTCAAACATCTGCTGCGGAATTATTTCCTTCAGCTTGGCCGCCAGCTGGCGTCCCCTGGCGGCAGCATTGTCCACATGTACTATGGTGGACAGGGCATCAACAGGATCGCCATTGAGCAGTATATCCAGCTTCACCAGCTTGGCCGACCGGTAATCAGCCAGCTCATAGTCCAGGGAAGCATAGCCTCGGGTGGATGATTTCAGCTTGTCAAAATAATCATATATAATCTCACTGAGAGGAATATGATACACAATCATTACCCGATTAACATCGAGGTAATCCATGTTCTTGAAGACTCCCCGCTTGTTTTGTGAAATCTCCATTACCGCACCCACAAAGTCATTTGGCACAATGACTGTTGCCTTTACAAACGGCTCCTCGATGTGCTCAATAACAGTCGGGGCAGGTAAATCAGAGGGATTATCCACCGATATCATCTCTCCGTCTGTCTTGAATACATGATATATTACACTCGGTGCCGTGGTAATAAGCTTCAGATTGTATTCCCGCTCCAGTCGCTCCTGGATAACATCCATATGCAGCAGCCCCAAAAAGCCACAGCGATAGCCAAATCCAAGAGCCACAGATGTTTCCGGTTCAAATACCAGGGCTGCATCATTGAGCTGGAGCTTTTCCAGTGCATCCTTAAGGTTGTCATAGTCAGCACTGTCCACAGGGTAAAGCCCGCAGTACACCATTGGGGTTACGCCTCTATAGCCCGGCAGTGGCTCATCTACTCCGCCCTCGGCCAAAGTAACGGTATCACCTACCCGTACATCCCGTACCTGCTTAAGAGAACCGGCCAGATAACCTACAGACCCAGGCCCCATCTCCTGCAGCTCTGTGGTCTGGGGACGAAAACAGCCAATTTCGGTAGCATCAAACACCTTGCCGGTTGCCATCATCTTCAGGGCCATTCCCTTTTTTAAGACGCCATCCATAATACGGATATGAGCAATAGCTCCTTTGTAGGAATCAAAATAGGAATCAAAAATCAATGCGCTGAGGGGCCTGTCTGCAGCTCCCGATGGCGCAGGAATTCTTTCAACAATGGCATCAAGGATTTCTTCGATACCCTGCCCGGTCTTGGCTGAGGCCAGTATTGCCTCAGAGGCATCCAGTCCGATAACATCCTCAATTTCCTTTTTCACCCGGTCCGGATCAGCACTGGGCAAATCTATCTTATTGATTACAGGAATTATTTCCAGATCATGCTCCAGGGCCATATACACATTGGCCAGTGTCTGGGCCTCCACTCCCTGGGCAGCATCCACGATCAGCAGGGCCCCTTCACAGGCTGCGAGACTTCGGGAAACCTCATAGGTAAAATCCACATGACCGGGAGTATCAATGAGGTTCAAACAGTACATCTCCCCATCCTTACCCCTGTAATCAATACGAACAGTCTGCGCCTTGATGGTAATCCCCCGCTCCCGTTCCAGGTCCATATTGTCCAGAACCTGGTCAGACATCTCACGCTTGGAGAGGGTTCCGGTGTATTCGATAAGCCTGTCGGCTATAGTGGACTTGCCGTGGTCGATATGAGCTATTATTGAAAAATTACGAATTTTATTTGTATCCATAATCTCGTCCTTCCAAATGTACATAAATATTCAAGATATTATAACATCACACTCCAATAATAGGCAAGCCACTGCCCCTTTGGCAAAAGATAATTAGAAAATAATTGTTGCATTTTTTATTTTCCCGTGCTAGAATACATAGGTACTGAAATTTCAAGGGGGTGAACTAATTGCCAAATATTAAATCTTCTATCCTGAGTGTAAAGACTGATGCAAAGCGCCATGCAAAAAATCTGGCTGAGAAGTCTCGCGTAAGATCTGCTTCCCGTAAGGTGATGGACGCTGTTGAAGCCGGTAACGCTGAAGAAGCAAAGGCCCTCCTTGCACTTGCTTGCAAGACTATTGACCAGGCTGCTGCAAACCATGTATATCACAAAAATGCTGCAGGCCGTAAAAAGTCCCGTTTAGCTCGCAAGGTCAACGCAATGGCAAAATGATTTGCATGAAATAAAATGAGGATGTTCGACGCATGATCCTCATAATGCAGAGACACCAGTTCGATATGAACTGGTGTCTTTTTCTTTGAATAAAATAAACCGGGAGCAAAGAGATAAATATACAAAAAATTCCTTGGGAGCATAAGGCTCCCAAGGAACAAGTCTCATATTCATAATGTTTGCATAATCATTGCTTGCCTGAACAAAGGCTGATAATAACGGCCTCTATTTCGGCAGGATGGCAACGGCCTGTTTTTGATGCCAAATCTATATCAGAGAGCCTGAGGAAAGCATCCTTCAGGACCTCCTCCGAAAAACCCTGACATTCCCTGGCGATTTTTTTGACGACATAGGAATTGAAAACACCCAACGCCTGCCCCAGCCTTTTATCACTATAGCCTTGTTTAATAAAGGTTTTGGCCTGCCACATCTGGCGCACATAATGGACCAGCTGCCCAATAATAACCACAATATATACGCCCTTGTCCTGTTGCTTTTGAAAAAGAAACAGGGCTTTTTTTATGTCATGCTGCCCTATGGCTGCATTCATGGCAAATCCGTCAATTTCCGGTACATCAGAAAATACCTTTTCCAGAATGTCCCTGCTGATGTTTTTCTGTTCTGCCCCCATAAACAAGGCCAGCTTGTCCATTTCCTTGTCCAGGAACCCCAAAGGTACAGGATCCATCATCCCCACAGCCCTGACAAAATAACTGTGTGCCTCACCATCCATATTTTTATGAACTTCCTGGAGCTTTCCATGCAGCCATTCATCAATATTATACGATTTGACCGGATCGGCCTCCACCACCTGTCCAACTGCAGCCAATTCCTTGTAGAGTCTTTTTCGTTTATCCACTTTACCGTGCAGTTCAAAAATGACTGTACTGAAATCCGGCATATTGGAAAACAGCTTGGCCAGGCGCTCCTCAGGGGAAGCCCCCTTCTTTCCGGATGACTTTTTTTCTGGTTCCGTTCCGTCGGCAGAGCCTTTTTTTGAAGCCCTGAACAGGTCAGCATCCCGTAGGATAATTACATTCCTCGGTGAAAAAAAGGGTACCGTTTCTACCATGGCTATTATGTCATTACATGATATGCTGCCATCTGCAAGCTGCACATCCTCATCCTTGTAGCCATTGGGAAACAATGCTGCCAAAATAGCTTTTTCTGATTTTTCTATATAATAGCCTTCCTCTCCTGCCAGGAGATAAAGCTGCTTTATATCACCTTTTTTTATTCTTACCCTAAGCTCTCCATAATTCATAACATCACCTGCAAATATAATACACTATTCACCTGTACAAATGCAAAATACCATGTTATCTTATGCCGCTTTTCTCCCAGGTAATGTGGTGACCATCCGTATAAAAGACTATTGCCCCGTCCCGGTCTGTACGAAAAATATCCTTTTGGGTATATGCTCTGAGCCGATCCAGAATTTCCCCATGGGGATGACCGAAGCTGTTGCCATATCC
>NZ_JAILFV010000010.1 GCF_024697385.1 Anaerovibrio sp. | reverse complement strand
ACGCCATTGTTCAAATTTTTCTTCTTTAGAAGAAAAATCTTCCAATTAGCGTTTCAACGAGCTGGGAGATATGCTCGCCAGCTGTTGTAGTTTGTTTTCCCCCACCTAAAGAGGAAGGGGACATCTTAAAGCTCGTTATATGCTTTTACACACCGACCTGTTTCTGTGCTTTATCTGTAACGGCAACGGCCTCACAATTCAACACTTCATTGGCCAGCTCCAGCTGCATCTCCACCTGCTTATAGGAGGTCCCCCCATAGGAATTGCGATTCTTCACGCAGGTTTCCGGACTGATGGCATCATAGATATCATCCTCAAAAAGTGGGGAAAGCTCCTTGAACTCATCCATGGACATATCTGCCAGCCATTTGTTTTCATCAATGCAATGATGAACTGCCTTGCCGGATACGGCATGGGCCTGACGGAAGGGCATCCCCTTCTTTACGAGATAATCCGCCAGATCAGTGGCATTGGAGAAATCCTCCGCCACTGCACGGCGCATCACATCAGCCCGAACCTTCATTCCGCGCATAATACGGGCATATACAGCAAGACTGAACTTAACGGTATCAATTGTATCAAAGATACCCTCCTTGTCCTCCTGGAGGTCCTTATTGTAAGCCAAAGGCAAGCCCTTGACCGTACTTAACATAGCCATGAGATGACCTACAACACGGCCAGTCTTCCCCCGGACCAATTCAGATACATCAGGGTTTTTCTTCTGAGGCATCATGGAAGAACCTGTACAATGAGCATCATCCAATTCTATGAAGAAGAATTCACGGGAACACCACAGGATTGTTTCCTCACTGAGCCTGGAGAGATGCACCATCAGTATGGAAGCAGCTGACAAAAATTCCATAATATAATCCCTGTCGGACACCGCATCAAGACTATTGGAATAAATGCTGTCAAAATTGAGCTGCCGGGCCACATACTCCCTGTCTATCGGGAAGGTAGTCCCAGCCAGTGCACCGGCTCCCAGAGGCATGATATCACAGCGCTCATATACCCCGGAAAATCGGTCAAAATCCCGCTTCAGCATGGAAAAATAAGCCATCATGTGATGTGAAAACAATATAGGCTGTGCCCGCTGTAAATGGGTATATCCAGGCATAATGACATCACTGTATTTTTTTGCAGTCTCCACCAGAGCCTTCTGCATATCAAGTATCAGCTTCTGTACCTCTACCACCTGACGGCGGATAAACATATGGGTATCCAGGGCCACCTGGTCATTACGGCTGCGGGCCGTATGAAGTCTGCCACCGGCATCGCCAATAGCATCAGTGAGACGCTTTTCAATATTCATATGAATATCTTCCAGAGCCACCTCAAAGGAAAAATTGCCTTCTTCAATTTTTTTAAATATATCCTTCAGGCCTGCAACAATAGCATCGCGGTCAGCATCAGATATAATACCTGCCTTGGCCAGCATATTGGCATGGGCAATAGACCCGGCAATATCTTCAGCATACATACGCTTATCAAAATCGATTGAAGCCTGAAAATCATTAATCATCTCATCAGTAGACTTGGAAAATCGTCCACCCCAGAGCTGTTCAGCCATATTATTTACCTGCCTTTTCCTGCATCAGTGCACGAACCTTGAGTGGAAGGCCAAAGAGATTTATGAAGCCCTCTGCATCAGCCTGATTGTATACATGATCCTCCTCAAAGGTAACAAATTCCTGATTATACAGGGAATATGGTGACTTAGCACCTGCACTGATAATATTGCCCTTGTAGAGCTTGAGCTTAACTGTACCGGTAACAGTTTCCTGAGTGCTGTCAACAAAAGCAGACAATGCCTCACGCAGCTGACAGAACCACATGCCGTCATATACCAGCTCACCAAAGCGGATTGCTGCACCTTCCTTGAAATGGTAGGTAGCACGGTCAAGGCAAAGATATTCCAGCTCACGATGAGCATAATAGAGAATTGCTCCGCCTGGATTTTCGTATACACCACGGGATTTCATACCAACGAGACGATTCTCGCAGATATCAACAATACCAACACCATTGCGGGCACCAATATCATTCAGCTTATTGAGCAGCTCTACAGCACCCATGCGCTCACCATTAACGGCTACAGGAACACCCTTTTCAAAGCAAACGGTTACTTCCTCAGGCTTGTCAGCCGCATCCTCAGGAGCCTTGGATACCAGGAACATTTCATTCTGTGGTGCATTCCATGGATCCTCAAGATCAGATCCCTCATGGGAAAGATGCCAGATGTTCTTGTCCATGGAATATTTTTTATTATCAGTTGGAATCTCGATATTATGAGCCTTGGCATATTCTATCTCCTGGGTACGGGACAACAGCTCCCACTCACGCCATGGAGCAATGATAGCCATATTCGGAGCCAGTGCCTTAACAGTCAACTCAAAGCGCACCTGATCGTTGCCCTTGCCGGTGGCACCGTGTGCTATTGCGTCAGCGCCTTCCTTCTTGGCTATTTCAACAAGCTTCTTGGCAATCAGCGGACGGGCAAAGGATGTTCCCAAGAGATATTTGCCCTCATATACTGCACCTGCCTTAAGGGTAGGCCATACATATTCTGTGAGGAACTCCTCTGTAAGATCGGCAATATAGCACTTGGAGGCTCCGGAACGCAGGGCCTTGTCGTGAATAGCCTGCATGTCATCCCCCTGGCCGATGTCGGCACAGCAGGCAATAACCTCGCAGCCGCCGTAATTTTCCTTCAGCCATGGAATGATTACTGATGTATCCAAACCACCGGAATATGCTAATACTACCTTCTTATATTCTGCCATATCAAATATCTCCTTTTCTCACTATATATTTATTAAAAAAATAATTAATCTCCCATAAGCAGGGCCATAATGGCTTTCTGGGTATGGAGACGATTTTCTGCCTCATCAAAAATAACATCTGCATAGGCTTCCATGATATCATCAGTGATTTCCTCACCACGATATGCCGGCAGGCAGTGCATAACGATTACCCTCTTATCAGCGTTCCTGAGCAGCTCCTCATTTACCTGATAATCCTTGAAAATCTTCTTTCTCTCATCATGCTCTGCTTCCTGGCCCATGCTGGCCCAGGTATCTGTAACCACGATATCGGCATCCTTGGCTGCCTCAAAAGGATCCGTTACCAGTTTAATTGATGCACCGGTTTCCTCCGCATCCTCAATGGCATTTTTCATAACCTGCTGATCAGGCTCATAGCCCTTTGGCGTAGCTGCGACAAAATCAATTCCTGCCTTGGCACAGCCATACATATATGAATTAGTCATATTGTTGCCATCACCTACATAGGCCATTTTAAGCCCCTTGAGGTCCTTGCCCTTGTGTTCCTGGATAGTAAGCAAATCCGTCAACACCTGACATGGATGCAGCAGGTCAGTCAAAGCATTAATGACCGGGACATCTGACCATTTGGCAAACTCCTCCACCCTGTCATGACCAAAGGTACGAATCATTATACCATCCAAATATCTTGACATAACCCGGGCCGTATCCTTTATGGGTTCACCACGCCCGAGCTGAAGATCACGGTTTGAAAGGAACAGTGCCTGGCCGCCCAGCTGGTACATGCCTGTTTCAAAGGAAAGACGGGTACGGGTTGATGACTTCTCAAAGATCATTCCCAATGTTTTCCCTTTCAACAAATGGTGTTCAATTCCGGCCTTTTGTTTAGCCTTAAGCTCATGAGCCAACGAAAGAATTTCATTCACTTCATCCACTGACAACTCATGAATGGATAACAAATCCTTACCCTTTAACATCTATCTGACCTCCCAGCAGTATAATGGTAATTTTGCATGGCTATACACCAACAATGAATATTATACTACTTTTTTTACTTGCTTGTTAGTAGATACACAGTATACATAAAATAATTGTCCGTTATGCAAAATCCTTCATGACCTTTTCCAGTATGTCACATACCTCATCTATGTGTTGCCTTGTCACAATAAGAGGTGGCACAAAGCGCAGCACATTCCCGGCAGTACAATTGATTATTGCACCTTTTTCAAGGCAGGCATTTACAATATCCCGGCCTGGTTTTGTAAGCTCCATGCCCAAAATCAGACCCATTCCACGGACTTCCTTCACCAACTGTGGATATTCTGTTTTGATTATCTCCAGACGGGATTTCATATACGCTCCCATGTCCTCTACATTGGCCAAGAAATCACTGTCACTGATCAAATCCAGAACCACATTGGCCGCTGCACAGGCCAGTGGATTCCCCCCAAAGGTAGAACCATGATCACCGGCATGGAAGGCTGCAGCCACCTTGTCAGATGCTATAAATGCGCCGATTGGAACACCACCAGCCAGGCCCTTGGCCAAGGTGACGATATCAGGCTTTACCCCAAATTTTTCAAAGGTAAAGAAGCTGCCACTACGGCCTACACCAGTCTGAATTTCATCAAATATCAATACTGCATCAAATTTGTCGCATAGCTCACGAACCCTTTCCAAATATGCTGCATCAGGAACATGGACTCCGCCTTCACCCTGTATCGGCTCCAGCATTACCGCCGCAGTATTGCTGCTCATCATCTTTTCCAGGGCCTCAATATCGTTATAAGGCACATAGTCAAAGCCGGCAGGCAAAGGACCAAATCCCTCCTGGTATTTTGGCTGTCCGGTAGCTGTAAGGGTAGCTATGGTACGGCCATGGAAGCTGTGCACTGCTGTAATAATCTGGGATTTATCAGGAGATATCCCATGGGCATATTTTCGCGCCAGCTTGATGGCACCTTCATTGGCCTCCGCGCCGGAATTTCCAAAGAACACCTTCCCCAGACCACTTATTTTAATCAGCTTCTCAGCCGCATCAGCCTGTACCTGGGTATAATACAGGTTGGAACAGTGAATCATCTTTCCCGCCTGCTCAGAAACAGCCTTTACCAATGCAGGGTGGTTATGCCCCAAAACATTTACCGCTATTCCACCCAAAAAATCTATATATTTTTTTCCATGTGTATCATAAACATATACCCCGTCACCATGGTCCAAAACTATCCTGTAACGGGCAAAGACCGGAAGATAATCCCTGGCATCCTTTTCATATATCTGTTCATCCGTCATTTAATCACACCTCTTTACTTGATTACCTGAGTACCTATACCACTTGATGTAAGCAGCTCCAGAATAATTGAATGTGGCTGTCTGCCATCAATGATGTGAATCTTGTTAGTGCCCTGTTCCAATGACCTCAGACACGCTTCTATTTTCGGAATCATTCCCCCGGAAATAATTCCTTGCTCTATATAGCCTTTTGCTTCTTCCACGGTAAGTGTGGAAATAAAGCTGTCCTTGTCTTCAAAATCCTTGTATACACCTTCAGTATCAGTGAGGAGCAACAATTTTTCTGCCTGAAGTGCACCGGCAATCTCTGCAGCCACATAATCGGCATTGATGTTATAGCTTTCTCCATCATCCCCTACACCTATAGGTGCAATAACAGGAATATAGCCATTATTCAGCAGCGTATCCAAAATAGATGTATCTATGGAGGCCACCTGCCCCACATAACCAATATCTACATTTTCCCGTTGCCCTGCCTCATCGTAAACAGTGGCCAGTTTTTTCTCAGCCTTAATCAGTCCCGCATCCTTGCCACTGAGGCCAACAGCCTTTACACCGCGGCAATTCAGCAGATTTACAATATCCGAGTTCACCTTGCCGTCGAGAACCATTTCAGCAATTTCAACGGTTTCCTCATCTGTTACCCTAAGACCGCTAACAAAGGCAGATTGCTTTCCCACCTTTTTCAGGAACTGGGTAATGTCCGGACCGCCGCCATGAACGATGACCGGTCGCATGCCCACATATTTCAGAAGGCTTACATCCTCCATCACCTTATGCTTGAGCTCATCATTAATCATGGCATTACCACCATATTTGATAACGATGGTCTTACCATAAAATTCCTGTATATAAGGCAGGGCTTCCACCAAAATACCTGCCTTTTTCCCGGCATCCTCCATTACAGCCATGCCAAAACCTCCCTCGGTCCAACACGGACAACCTGTCCTTAGCTGACCATATAATCTGTCAGGTGTGATATTCACCGTTAATCTTTACATACTCATAGGATAAATCACAGCTCCATACTGTTGCACCGGCATCACCCTGACCCATTTCAACATCAATCACAATATCAGGCTTTTCCATTACAGCACGCAGGTCTGCTTCTTCAAATTCAGCCCCAAGGCCATTGGCATATACCGGTATACCGCCAAATTTGATAACGGTTTTTTCCGGCACCATTGGAACCCCGGCGTAACCTACAGCACAGATTACACGCCCCCAATTAGGATCCTCGCCAAAGAATGCAGTCTTTACCAAAGGTGATTTTGCAATACACATGGCTATTGCCTTGGCATCCTCAAAGCTTTTGGTACCGGTTACATTAATGGTCAGGAATTTGGTAGCCCCCTCACCATCAGCAGCTATTTTCTTGGAGAGCTCCTGACAGATAGTCTTTAATGTGTCATAGAATATCTCATAATCCTTGGTGCCTTCTTTGATTTCCGGGTTGCCGGCCTCACCGTTGGCCAATACAAATACAGTATCATTGGTACTCATATCACCGTCAACAGAAATCATGTTGAAGCTGATCTCCACAATGTCAGATAATGCCTTTTGAAGCAGCTGGCTGGAAATATTGGCATCTGTGGAAATGTAACAAAGCATGGTAGCCATATCAGGCTGAATCATGCCTGAGCCCTTGGCGATAGCACCAAAGCGTACCTCCTTGCCCCCGATGGTCACTGCCAGGGAGCAGGCCTTTGAATAAGTATCAGTAGTGATAATTGCCTCACCTGCATTCATACTGCCGTCCACTGACAGTTCAGCGGCTGCTGCCTTAATACCGGCAGCCATCTTATCCATTGGCAGATTGACGCCTATTATTCCGGTGGAGCTTACAAGCACGTCCTCAGGCTGGCAGCCCAGCTCTGCAGCAGCAAGTTTTGCCATTTCCTTGGCATTTTTTAGTCCCAGCTCACCAGTGCAGGCATTGGCACATCCAGCATTGGCCACAATGGCATGAGCCTTGCCATTCTTTATATATTCCCTGTCCACCAGTACAGGTGCCGCTGCCACCTCATTTTTGGTGAATACACCGGCCACGGCAGCTTCCTTTTCCGTATAAATCAGGGCAACATCCAAATTGCCACTCTTTTTTATACCGGCCTTTACACCGGCTGCCTTAAACCCTTTCGGGAAAGTAATTCCTGCTTTTCTGCTCTTTTCACTGAACACGATAATTCCTCCTCTATTAACTATTGCGCAAAACCATCAAGGATAAACCGGCACCATATCCAAGCCCAGCTTTTCATCGAAGCCGGAGGCTATGTTAAAATTCTGTACAGCCTGACCTGCAGCGCCCTTTACAAGATTATCAATTGCTGACAATACTATCACCCTGTTGGTACGATTATCTATATGCCATCCCAATTCACACAGGTTGGAGCCTCGGACATTTTTTGTAGCCGGATAAGTGTTTCTCCCCAGCAGCCGTACAAAGAATTCCTTATCATAGGCCGAAGCAAACGCCTCATCCACCATCTCAGCAGTAACACCATCTTTTAGGGTGGCATAACAGGTGCTTAAAATCCCCCGGGACATTGGCACCAAATGAGGTGTAAAATTAATCACCACATTTTCCCCTGAAAAATCACTCAAAGCCTGCTCTATTTCAGGAGTATGCCGATGAGTAGCCACTCCATAAGCCTTAAAGCTGTCATATAGCTCCGGGAAATGATTTGGAAGCTTTGCGCCACGGCCGGCACCGGAAACACCTGATTTGGCATCAACAATAATGGTTGACATATCAATTAAATGCTTTTGGGCCAAAGGTGCCAGAGCCAGAATACTAGCTGTGGTATAACAGCCGGCATTTCCAATAATCTTAGCTGATTTAATCTGGTCACGATACAATTCTGCCAGGCCATATACCCTTTCCGCATCCTTATGGGTATGCTCCACCTTGTACCAAGCCTCATATACATCGGTATCGGCAAAACGATAATCCGCACCCAGGTCAATAATCCGTACCGGCAAGTCCATAAGGGCCTTGCCAACCTTCATGGCATGTCCATGAGGAAGACACACAAAGACAAAATCGCTTTCCTCACCAATCTTTTTTATTTCCTTCATACTGATCAGGGTCATATCGTAGATTCCCTTAAAATGGGGATAAACATCAGATATCAGCTCACCGGCATGACTTTCCGAAGTAATATTCACCACTTTTGCCTCAGGATGATTATACAATAATCTCAGTAATTCGGCGCCGGCATAGCCTGTAGCACCTATAACACTAACCTTTTTCATATTATATGCCCCCTTATCAATGATATGATTATACAGCTTTTATTCATAAAAAGCAACTTATTATTAATATTTATGCACAAATATGCATATTCTTTTATTGCACCATCGTATGTAGTATAATAAGTACTGGCATATGGCACCAAGCCTCTACGGATATCTGCATATATATGTAGCACCTTTCTGCTGAATGCATATGAGCCGCAGCTTTCCCCAACAGGCAACAGGATAGATATATTTCCTGAGGTTTGGCCCAATATCCCATAAAATTTAAGCAAAAGGACACGATGTATGTTTATAATCCGTTTATGCAAGAGACTGATATTACTGCTGCTTCTGTTTGTTACAGTTTTCTGCGGTTCCTACTATCTTTCAGGCGGTACTCTGTACTTTGATGATGAGACTGCCCAACGAATTAACCGCGTTGTTTTTCTGCGTCGCGAGGTTGACAAGGCATTAAGCAAGGATAATTACACCGGGCTTGACCAAATTCCTGAATCACTTCAGCAGGCCGTTGTGGCCGTGGAAGACAACAGGTTCTATACCCACCATGGTTTTGATCCCGAGGGTATTGGCAGGGCGGCCCTGGTCAACCTTCAATACGGCGAAGTCAAGGAAGGTGCCAGCACCATAACACAGCAGCTGGTAAAAAACATGTTTTTATCCCAGGAACAAACCTATTGGCGAAAGGCAGAAGAACTGCTGCTGGCACTGAATATGGAGCTTCACTATTCCAAACAGGAAATTCTGGAAATGTACCTTAACACCATCTATTTTGGTTCCGGATATTACGGAATACATGACGCTGCCAAGGGTTATTTCGGCAAGCCAGTGGACAGGTTGACCCTGCCGGAGGCAGCCATGCTTGCCGGGATACCAAATGCTCCATCTGTTTATTCTCCCTTTGTCAATTTCAAGCTGTCAAAGGAACGGCAGATCATAGTTTTGGATGCCATGGTCAGGGCAGGCTATGTAAGAGAAGCTGTAGCCGAGGATGCAAAGATCAAGCCCCTGGATTTTGCCCATCAATAACCATACTGCATCCATCAATATATGTATAAATACAATATGCTGACAAAAAAGGCTTTGACGAAATGAATGTTCATCCGTCAAAGCCTTTTGATTTTTGTTACTCTACCTTATGACCACGGCCAAGCTCCGGACCATTTTCTTTGAAAGTTTCATAAGAAGACTGATAACTCTGTTCTTTTTTCTTTTTCTCAGCAGCCTGTTTTTTCTTGTACTCCTCGTACTTTTCCTTGCCCATCTTCAAAATGGCCTTTTCTTCTTCTGCCTTTTCCTCCATGAGCTTCTTCACTCTGTGCTGGAAACCATTATAAAAATCTGCAGTCATCTCATTATACAGCAGCTCATCACGGACACTGCTCTTTGGAGCCAGCTTCCTGTATGAATAAATGACCTCATGAGTCTTGGCACTTACCACATCATAGAAAACATTCAACCTGGTATCATTGGATACAGTACAAACAATATAGGCATCGGCAAGGGAGCCAACCTTTTCCTTGAATATCTCCAGGGCCTTACGCCTGCCAAGGCGATAGATATCAACATGATCGCGTTTGTTTATTTCCTGACAGAAATCCGGATAGGAAGTAAATGTATATTCACTCTTCTTGGTATTCTTAACGGCCTGATTATACAAAATATTCAAAAGATCTTCCTGAGTAGGCTCACCATCCTGTGGCATGTAATAAATATTGCCTATAACAAAGGTCTTCACTTCCAGCATGGCATCACCATCATATATATCTTCCTTGTGGGAACCATTTTCCCAGGCAAATGTCAACTGTGTGCCCAAAAGGAGCATACACATAACAGTCAACAGCTGCATAATTCTTTTCATTATATTACCTCCATTGAAACCTAAATTAACTACACTAGTTAGTGTAATATAATCCAGCTGGTTTGTCCATTAAAACATGATTAGAAGTTGCCTGGAGCCATACTGTTATTTCCCAAATATCCTCTTGGATATCTTTTTGGCAGTCTGTGTGGTAGCCAATCCACCTTCTGCAGTTTCCTTGACACTTCGTGGAAGGGACCGGCCTATGCGGTCCATGGCATCTATTACTTCATCTATAGGAATAACTGATTCCACTCCGGCCATGGCCATATCTGCAGCAACCATGGCATGAACAGCCACAAAGCCATTGCGCTTTACGCAGGGAACCTCTACCAGTCCGGCTACAGGGTCACAGGCCAGTCCCAAAAGGTTTTTGATGGCCAGTGCCACTCCATGCCCAACCTGGTCAGGTGAACCACCTGCCAGCTGGACAAGTGCCCCTGCTGCCATACCTGCCGCAGAGCCGCACTCTGCCTGACAACCACCATAAGCACCGGCAATGGAAGCATTGGATTCAATGACAAGTCCTATGCCCGCCGCCGTAAACAGTGCCTCGATGATTTCATCTTCAGAATTATGATTTTTTTCAGAAGCAGCCTTGATAGTCGCCGGTACAATACCACAGGATCCGGCCGTTGGACAGGCCACTATCCTTCCCATGACTGCATTGACCTCACTTACCCCCACAGCATTGGCTGCTGCCATCATTACAGTTCCTCCGGTATATCCCTTATCGTTGTAATGAAATAATTTTACGGCATCACCACCGGTAAGGCCACTAAGGGATTTTTCATTGTTCACCAGTCCCCGGGAGATTGATTCCTGCATTACCTGCCAGTTTTCCAGCATGGCTGCCTTGAGCTCTTCCCGTGGCTTCATGGAGGATTCCTCCTCATAAGTCAGCACGATATTACCAATCGTCGTATTATTTTCCTTTGCTAAATCAATAAGCTCATGGATGGAATTAAAGCTGATCATATTTTTTCTCCTATATTGCAGGAATTGCAAAGGCGTTTTCAATGGCTCCCGTATCACGGCAGGCTGAAATTATTTCCTCTGTCAATTCATCATCCGTCTCAATTATCATCATGGCCTGTTGGCCCCGGGTACGACGCGATACCCGCATAAATGCGATATTAATGCCATACCTGGCCAGGACACTGGCAATAACATTAATGACACCTGGCCTGTCACGATGGACTACCACCAAAGCCGGGTATTCACCGGTCAGGGAAACCTCAAAGGAATCAATCCTTGACACCTCTATATTGCCTCCCCCAATTGATGCACCACCAACTACAACCTTGCGCCCCTTGTCACCAACCAGCTTCAGCACTGCGGTATTAGGATGTGCCTCAGCCAAATCCACTGTTTCAAAGGAATATTCCAACCCTTCCTTATCAGCAATTTCCAAGGCATTACGGATTCTGTCATCCTCAGGAGAAAAGCCCATAATACCACCGATAAGGGCCTTGTCTGTGCCATGACCACGATAAGTCTGGGCAAAAGAACCATGGAGCAGTATTTCCGCCTTTACTACTTTCTCTCCAAGGATTTTCCCTGCCATAAGGCCAAGCCTGGCAGCTCCGGCAGTATGTGAGCTGGATGGTCCTATCATTATAGGCCCAACAATATCAAATACACCTCTCATAAATACCTCCTAAATATAAGGAAAACTCCCCACCTGTTTTCCTATAAAAATAAGGGCTAAAACCAATCAGTTACAGCCCTTATCTGATTTATCGCCCCTGACTCCAGGAGCAAAAATAAACTAAATTAAATTATGTGCTTTCATACACTGTTTTAGCAGTGCTTCGTGCTCAGGCTCCATCTCAGTCAATGGCAGTCTGAGAATCCCCGCATCATAGCCCTTCATTCGCATTGCTACCTTTACAGGAATAGGATTAACCTCGCAGAACAATGCACTGATCAGGTCAATATAATCTATCTGGAGCTTGGAGGCTTCCTGAACCCTGCCATCAAAATACAGCTGACAGATATCATGCGCTGTTTTCGGCGCAACATTTGAAAGCACTGATATGACTCCTTTTCCTCCAAGGGACAGAATAGGCACAATCTGGTCATCATTTCCGGAATATATTGCCAGGTCATCCCCACAGGCGTGACGGATTTTAGCCACTGCAGAAAGATCACCACTGGCTTCCTTCACTGCAACAATGCGTGGATGCTTTGATAATTCCTTGAAGGTGGAAACCTGGATATTAACCCCTGTACGGGAAGGAACATTGTAAACGATAATAGGTATATTTACAGCATCAGCAACCGCATAATAATGCTTCACCAACCCCTTCTGGGTGCATTTATTGTAATACGGGGTAACTACCAGCAGGGCATCCGCTCCCACTTCTTCTGCATACCTGGACAGCTGAATGGCATAGTCTGTTTCATTTGAACCTGTTCCGGCAATAACCGGTATACGGCCAGCCACCTTATCCACGGCGTATTTAATTGCAGATTTGTGCTCCTCATCAGACATTGTTGCAGACTCACCTGTAGTACCTGTAATAACAATTGCATCAGTACCACCAGCAATCTGATCTTCAATGATACGGCCAAGCTCATCAAAGTTGATTCCATCATCAGTAAAAGGTGTAATGATTGCTACACCTGCACCACTAAATACAATATCCTTCACAAAAATAACCTCCAAACCTCATCAAGCATTGCAACCATTTTAATTATTGCATGGGCAAAAAACAAAGTCAATAATCACTGAAATATTGTGTGGGAAAAATACCATCAATCCATTATCCTGGTGAGCTTGTCAAAAATATCACGATTGTCAGTTATGACATTTTCATTGCCAAATACACAGATATTATCTGCTTTCATGCAATCATCCACAGCTGGTGCCAACCCCCTGATTATCTCAGGAGTCGTAGACAATATCTCGTCCCGTGATTTTTGCCGCATTTCATTGGTAATCCTTCTGAAATACATTCCCTGGGCTACATTCCCTATGGTCTTTGGTGGAAGCGGCATATCCACACCGCTAATGGTTCCGATAATGTATTTGGTCATTTCCCTTTCATCGGCATCAAAATGGCGCAGGAAATCTGCTGTTCCATTAAAGACATCCAGGGTTTCCTTGAGCTTAGGATCACGGTAGGACACAAAAATAACATTCCCGTTATTTTTGATGCTGGTCATTGCCCCGTAGGCGCCACCCTGTACCCTGATTTTGATCCAGAAATATTCATATTTCAGCATGGTTTCCATCACACGCATATGCCCTGTAACCTCATAGCCCAAATTAATGAGGTTAGCACCCTTGGCCACATACTGAACCTGACTGGAAGACACCAGACCTTCCTTTTGCCCCTTTACAGGCAAATCATATACCTGCCTTGGCGCTTCATCTGCTGTTTTATTTCCTTCCAGTGCTTTGCTGAGTTTTTTCACTTCCGCCTCAAACATACCATAATCTTTTTTCGGCAATGTGAGTCCAACAGTCAAATGCTTTTTGCTGAACAACAGGCTCTTGACCTTATACAGCTTGGCCTTGAAATCCTCAAACCTGTTATCGAAATCATCTGTAATATCTTTGATAAGCTGATACAGGGACAATGCGCCGATTTCATCAAACACACCATCCTTGGAAATAAAGGAGGACAACCTGGTTCTGGCTACACTGACAGAGGACTGCAGCATCTCCATTTCCACCTCCGCCCGCAACTGAACCATCAGCTCGCGAATGCGCTTGCTGTCATCAAACAGGCTTTCATTAATTATCTCACACATCAGGTCCATGGCTATCGGAAGATTTCTGTAGAACACCTTTGATGTCATCCTCAACAAAGCCCTGTACTCATCCGGATGATCCTTGATATCAAACACCTCAATGCTTCCACCCATTCCGCCGGTATAAAACAGCATCTTTTTGGTGAGCTCAGCATATGTTCGTGAAGCTGTATCCACCTGCCCCATAAGCTCGTTATAAAGGAATACATATGGCAGCAGCTCCTGAGGTACAGTATCTATATCGAAATACAGTGAATAATAAACAATGCCATTGGTTTCCACATCTGAGCAGAGCACCTTGATGCCATCCCACTCCTTTTCCTCCATTGGGAAGGTCCGTGATTTTGGATTGATATCCGAAATCTTCAGCAGTGGTATGGTAGCCAGGGCTTCCGGTGTATCAGGAGTCTGCTGTCTCCGCTTCAGGCTGGCAGTTGCACTGATAATATCATCGATCTCGGCAGCAGTCATTTTCTCCTTGAGCTGTGCCAGATGAGCTTCCATTTTCTTTGTCCGTGCAGCCGCCATAGTATTATTTGGCTTCAATACCACAACGGCCCCAAACCTGTTATCCAGGAGATTTTTCTGTATCAGTCCTTCGTAATAGCCGGTAGACAGCTTTTTCCTCAAGGACTCCAGCAAATCCTCATACCGAAGCATTCTCAACGGGTCCTTATCATATAACCAACTCTTCAGGACAGACAGATTGTATATGAGTCCCTTAGGCGCCGTACCGTAATCAGCCTCCCGGAGCCTGAATTCCATGTGGTTAAGGGTGCCTTCCAAAAGCTCCTTATCAATACCATTTTTGACTATATCACACAGGGTATCACGAACAATCTGCTGGAATTTTTCCTTATACTTTTCCTCTGAACCATTTAATTCAATAGTAAAAAATGGCTGAAGGATTTCCCCTTCATAATATGAGGAAATATCCTTGCAGATACCTGCATCTATGATTGCCTTGCGCAAAGGTGCTGCCTGATGCCGTATCAGGGCATCCTCCAGTATTGACATGGCCATGTATTCCTCCATGTCATCACTGCTTCCGGCTACCACCGAGTAGGCAAGGAAGGTTTTGGCCTCAGTGGTTTCCTCAGCCCCAACAGGATACTCAGCACAAATATCCTTGATTTCATCAAAGGCCTTTTGCTTATGGATGACTGAATCCACATCCACAACATCAAAATGACTGAGATATTCCTCATCGATAAATTTCAGCTGCTCGACTATATCCATATCTCCATACAGATAGATATAGCTGTTGGCAGGTGAATAATACTTTCTGTGAAATTCCTTGAAGCTTTCATAGGTCAGCTCAGGAATGGCTTCAGGATTGCCACCTGATTCATTGGCATAGGTTGTATCAGGATACAGGGCACGCATTATTTCATTCTGCAGCAGGTCCTCCGGTGATGAAAGGGCCCCCTTCATTTCATTGTATACTACACCGCTGTATGTAAGGGGATCCTCCGGCTTTTCGATCTCGTAATGCCAGCCCTCCTGCATCAGGATTTCGTGATTCTCCAGCATGGCAGGATAAAATACTGCGTCAAGATAAACATCCATCAAATTGTGAAAGTCCTTGTCATTGCAGCTCGCCACAGGATATACCGTCTTATCCGGGTAGGTCATGGCATTGAGAAAGGTATTGAGGGAGCCTTTTACCAATTCAACAAATGGCTCCTTCAAAGGAAATTTTCTTGAGCCGCAAAGAGTGGAGTGTTCAATGATGTGGGCAACTCCGGTATCATCCTCCGGTGGAGTCCTGAAGGCTATGGAAAACACCTTGTTGTCATCCTTATTCTGCAGGTACAGCAGTCTGGCCCCACTTTTTTCATGAATAAACTCAAAGGTATCAGAACCGGCTTCAGCTACATGATCCTTTTTAATTAATTTAAAACCATGAATAACATCATTTATGTCCATAAAAATTAATCTCCTTAACAAAATATATCGCCGTAGTTACACCTTTATTGCCGAAAACTGCCCCATGATAATATCACAAGGCAGTTTCAAAATACTGAATATTAATTTGCATCCCTGGTAATGGTCTTATCACTTTTCCCAAGTACCCATCCCAAGGCCTTCAATTCTGCATACAGCATAACCTTCTGCTCACGGATTTCCGCCTTACAGTTACGAAGTTCCTTGTACTTTTTGCAGCTGAGATTATATTTAGCCGTAATCTCAGATAAACTGCGCATTTTCTCCCTATTGTCGCTATAGGTAGATGATATTATTTCATTAACATCCATACGATCAGCTCCGTTCCTTTAGTCATGCTTAAAGTATACCGCAGAAATATTACTTCTTCAAGCGTTCCAATGCCCAATGAGCAATATCATGTCTGAAATGTGCATCCTTAAAGTGTATCTTGTCCACAGAAGCATATGCAGAATCAACTGCCTCCTTAATTCCTGCAGCTTTGGCCACAACACCCAGCACACGGCCGCCATTTGTATAAATGTGGCCATCCTTTTCGGCAGTACCAGCATGGAATACAATATTACCACCGGCCTCAGCTTCCCTGAGTCCGGTAATCTCATCACCCTTGTTGTATTTCTTTGGGTAACCGCCGGCAGCCATTACAATACATACAGCAGCACCAGTGCTCCATTTAACCTCAGTTTTATCCAGGCTGCCATCAATACACGCCAGCATGACATCCACCAAATCACTTTCCAAAAGTGGCAATACCACCTGGGTTTCCGGGTCCCCAAAACGGGCATTGAACTCAACTACCCGTGGTCCCTTATCAGTTACCATAAGGCCTGCATAAAGGCAGCCCTTATATAGACGGCCTTCCTTTTCCATGGCCTTAATAACCGGGTCAAGGATCAGCCTCTGAGTTTCAGCCAAAAGCTCCGGAGTCCCAACAGGCGCCGGGGCATAGGCACCCATACCACCGGTATTAGGACCTTCATCGTTATCATTTACCCGCTTATGATCCTGGGAAGGAACCATAGGAATAATTGTTTTGCCGTCGGTAAAGCAAAGCACAGACACTTCCTCGCCGGCCATGAATTCTTCGACAACAACCCTGCTGCCTGCACTGCCAAAGGCACCATCACCCATGATTTCATCAATTGCTCCCAACGCCTCATCAAGGGTCATGGCTACTATAACACCCTTACCGGCAGCCAAGCCATCGGCCTTGATTACAATAGGTGCTCCTTCAGACCTGATATATTCCTTGGCCTTGTCAGCATCAGTAAACACCTCATATTTAGCCGTTGGAATATTATATTTTTTCATCAATCCCTTGGAAAAAGCCTTGGAGCCTTCAATCTCAGCAGCTACCTGAACAGGGCCAAAAGCCTTGATTCCCACCTTATTAAAGGCATCAACGGCACCATTGGTAAGTGGCACCTCAGGGCCTACCACTGCCAGTTCCACATCGTGCTCCTGGGCAAATTTCACCATTGCAGCATTATCTGTAATGGAAATATCCTCCACGCATTCAGCCAGGGAAGCCATACCAGGATTACCAGGAATAGCATACAGCTTGTCAGCCTTCTTGCTCTGACTGAGTTTCCAAACCAGGGTGTGCTCTCTTGCACCACTGCCTACAACTAAAATATTCATTATTTATTCACCTGCTCCAAGAGATATTTCTGAATACAATCATCATATTCGGAAGTATGCCGGAAGGCCTCCTGAGCCAGCTGCATACGCAGCATACCACTCACACAGCCATGTTTTTCAATACTTTCAGCCACCTCATTATAGCGATCAGGATTGGTGACTACAGTAACATATTTAAAGTTCTTGGCCGCTGCACGGATCATGGCCGGCCCGCCAATATCAATGTTTTCTATTGCTTCTGCCAAAGTAACATCCGGCTTGGAAATAGTTTCCCTGAAAGGATACAGATTTACTACGACCATATCAATACCGGTAATCTTGTGCTCCTTCATGGCCTGCACATGATTAGGATTATCACGGACTGCCAGAATACCACCATGAATTAGCGGATTGAGTGTCTTTACCCTGCCATCCATAATCTCCGGAAATCCTGTGACATCACTTACATAAATAACAGGGATTCCCGCATCTTTTATCGCCTTCATGGTACCACCGGTAGAAACAATCTCTATACCGGCAGCATGGAGTTTTTTTGCCAGCTCAACCACACCAGTCTTATCAGATACACTGATCAATGCGCGTTTGATTCTCATAGTAAATTCTCCTTATCTTATAATCATTGTTTAATCCGTACATGACGGTCATCTACAAGTTCCAGCCTGCCATCCACATAAAGCTCTATGGCCTTTGGATATAAAATATGTTCCTTCTGAAGAACTCTGGCTGCCAGGATCTCCTCAGTATCGCCATCCAGCACCGGGACTGTATCCTGAAGGATTATCGGACCATGATCCATCCCCTCATCCACGAAATGGATAGTGCAGCCAGACACCTTGGTGCCATACGCCAGCACGTCCCTATGGGCATGAGCCCCACCGAAGGAGGGCAACAGTGACGGATGAATATTCAATATCTGATGTCTGTATTCCCCGACAAAATAAGGACTCAGGATTCGCATGAAGCCCGCCAGAATGACCAGTGTAACACCGGCCGCCCTCAGTTCTGCCACCAGCTTTTCCTCAAATTCCTGCTGGGTACTGCAGGCCTTACGATTGATACAGACACTGCGAAGCCCCTTTTCCCTGGCCAGGGTAAGTGCCTTGGCCTCAGGCTTGTCAGTGAGTACCACCCCTACTGACGCTTTTATCTGTCCGGCATCAATAGCTGCCAGAATTGACTGCATATTTGACCCCCGACCGGAACACAAAATACCTAAAACATGGTTACTCATTAAACACGCCGCCTTTGGTAATAACCTCATGATTGCCGGTGGTAACATGGCCAATTTCAAATACCGGCTCATTGGCCGCCTTCAGCTCAGCCTTGATTGCTTCTGCGTCACTGCCGGAAACAATCAGGACCATGCCAATCCCCATATTAAAGGTACGATACATTTCCTTCCAGTCAACATTACCCCACTTCTGCAGGAGCTTAAAGATGGCCGGAACCTCCCAGGCAGTAGTATCTACCACACACCCCATATTTTCCGGGAGGGCCCGTGGTATATTCTCATAAAATCCACCCCCGGTAATATGTACCATGCCATGAATATCATATTTCTCAATCAACGGCAGGCATGTCCTTGGATATAATCTGGTAGGCGTCAGCAATTCCTCGCCAATGGTCTTTCCAAGCTCATCAATATATTCATCACCTTTGTAGCCCATCTTCTCGAACACGATCTTACGGACCAGGGAATAACCATTGGAATGAACTCCGGAGGATGGCAGTGCCAAAAGCACATCATCGGCTTTTACCTTTTCACTGGTAATAATCCTGGATTTATCAACAACACCAACTGCAAAGCCGGCAATATCATATTCCCCTACCGGATAAAAACCGCTCATCTCAGCAGTCTCACCACCAATAAGTGCACAACCGGACTCACGGCAAGCATTGGCCACACCCTTAACCACAGAAGCCACCTGTTCAGGATCAAGTTTGCCCACAGCAAGGTAATCCAGGAAATAAAGAGGCTCAGCCCCCTGCACCAGGATATCATTGACACACATTGCCACAGCATCCTGCCCAATGGTATCATGCTTATCCAGCATAAATGCCAGGCGGAGTTTGGTGCCGACACCATCAGTTCCCGAAACCAATACAGGCTCCTTATATTTGCCGGTATTTAATGCAAACAGTCCCCCAAAGCCACCTAAATCACCCAGTACCTCCGGGCGATAAGTAGCCTTTACACTATCCTTGATAAGCTTTACAGAGTAATTACCTGCATCAATATCCACCCCGGCATCACGGTAAGTCAGCTTTTCTTCCATTGTATCCTCCATTAACCTTTTTTGATTTTCTTTCTGGTTTCAAAAATAAACTTGTCTGCCTCCGCCGGTGACTGTGTCTTCTGCTCAATAGGATATCCCCCGTTAAAGCAGGCAAAGCACATGTTATTAGGATTCAGCTGTGGCACACATTTTTTCAGTCCCTCAAGGGTAAGAAAATGCAGGGAATCTGCACCTATATACTCGCATATCTCATCAACTGATTTTGTAGCAGCAATGAGTTCCTTACGGGCAGAGGTATCGATGCCATAAAAGCATGGATAACCAATAGGCGGTGAGCTGATAACCATATGAACCTCTTTGGCCCCGGCATCACGAAGCATCTTCACGATCTTGCCACTGGTAGTACCACGCACAATAGAATCATCAATTACAATGACAGACTTGCCATCCACAACAGACCTTACCGGATTCAGCTTCAGCTTTACTGCAGTATCACGCTGTTTTTGACTTGGCTGTATAAATGTCCTGCCAATATAACGGTTCTTTATCAGGCCGCTCACGTATTGAATCCCAGCCTCATAGGCAAAACCGGAAGCTGCTACATTACCTGAGTCGGGTACTGAAATAACTATATCCCCCTTGCATTTTGCCTCCCGTGCCAGGATTCTTCCCATCTCAAACCTTGATTCATGAACGCTCTGGCCGTCAATTATTGAATCCGGGCGGGCAAAATATATGAATTCAAAAATACACATGGATGGCTTAGGCTTAGCAAAACGATGAGACTCAATACCATTTTCATTAATAACAACCATCTCACCAGGTTCCACATCCCGTATAAACTCAGCCCCGACTACATCGAGTCCACAGCTTTCAGAGCTGAGCACATACCCACCCTCTTCAAGCCTGCCGATGCAGAGAGGGCGGAAGCCCTGAGGATCCCTTGCACCAATCAGCTTATCCTCAGTCATTATGGTCAGACAATAAGCCCCCTTTATTTTCTTGAGGCTGTCGATTATTTTTTCTTCAATGGTAACCTTTCTGGACCTTGCTATCAGATTTACAAAAACCTCTGAATCTATAGTGGTCTGAAAAATAGTACCGCTTTCTTCAAGCTTCTTGCGGATTTCACCTGCATTGGTGAGATTTCCATTATGGGCCAGGGCAATCTTCCCACCTGAATAGGAAACCATCAGTGGCTGAGTATTGGCCAACAGGCTGGAGCCTGTAGTGGAATAACGAACATGACCAATAGCAATGTACTGGTTATCCATCTGAGGTATCTGATGTCTAAACACCTCCCGGACAAGCCCCATTCCACGGCTTACATCCATCCATGCACCATCAGTTACAGCAATGCCTGTACTTTCCTGGCCACGGTGCTGCAGGGCAATAAGCCCATAATAAGTCAATTCAGAGACATTGAGTTCCCTGGAGTATACGCCAAAGACGCCACACTCCTCCTTCAGCTTGTCCTCTTCATAATCAATCATTGTAAAAACCATTCCAATCTAAATCTGTATTCAATTTTTAACGGACTTCACCGGTAAGACGCTTCAGGATTTCCTTATAGGCATCCTCAACATTGCCAAGATCACGGCGGAAGCGGTCCTTATCCAGTTTTTCCTTGGTTATGGAATCCCAGAAGCGGCAGTTATCAGGTGAAATCTCATCAGCCAATACAATCTTGCCGTCCTTATCACGGCCAAACTCCAGCTTGAAATCAATGAGATCAATATTCTTGGTCTTGAGATAATCCACCATGATCTGATTAATCTTCAGGGACTGCTTCTCAATCTCTTCCATTTCTTCCTTGGTAGCCAGCTTGCAGGCATAAATATGATAATGATTTACCATTGGGTCACCCAGGTCATCATTTTTATAACAGAGCTCTATAACAGGCATGGACATAGGAGTGCCTTCCTCCAGGCCGAGGCGCTTTGCCAGGGAACCAGCGGCAACATTACGGATGATTACCTCCAAAGGAACAATATCCAGCTTCTTGATCAGTACATTTCTGTCATCAATAACCTTGATAACATGATTCTGAATACCTTCCTTGGCCAACAGATCAAAGAAGAACATGGTAATCTTGTTATTCATAATGCCCTTATCCACAATGGTGCCTTTTTTTGCACCATTACCGGCAGTGGCATCATCCTTATAGTAGCAAATCAGCTGATCAGGATTTTCTGTAGCATACAAAATCTTTGCTTTTCCTTCGTAAATAGCGTTCTTCTTTTCCATTGTAAAAAATTACCTCCATTAAAATAAACAATTTATGTCAACCTCCCCAATTAAGGAAGGTGGCAGGCAACAACATGAGGACACTGGCAGCAGGGTAATCAGTCCTTGGTGAGGGACTGCTCCACCCGCTTGGCCTTCACTTCAACATCCTCAACCATCTTCTCCCTGTATTTAACCAGCTTTGTCTTGATATTATCATCAGAGAGAGCAAAAATTTCTGCAACAAAAATGGCGGCGTTCTTTGCTCCGTTAATAGCCATTGTGGCCACAGGAATACCCGAAGGCATCTGTACCGTACTAAGCAAAGCATCCATTCCATTAAGGGATGTAGCATTAATAGGTACTCCTATAACCGGCAATGTAGTATAACTTGCAATAACGCCACCAAGGTGTGCTGCAGCACCAGCTGCTGATATAAATGCTCCCACACCTCGCTCAGGTGCAGTGGAAACAATCTCTTTAACCTTTCCAGGTGTACGATGAGCCGAAGCAACAACCACCTCGGATTCAATACCAAACTGTTTCAGAAGCTCATAGGCCGGCTTCAGAATTGGCCAATCTGAATCGCTACCCATTATAATGGCTGCCTTCATCAACGAATCAACTCCTCCGTAAAAATACATCAACTCTTACGATATCTTACCCATACACTATAACAGAAAAAATTAAAAACTGTCAACGAAAAGGAGGCGTTTCTCCCTTTGTTGACAGCGTTTATATTACTTTCACTTGATTGATGTCAGCAGGCAGTCTTAATCAATTCTTTTTCGACCACAATAGTACTTAAATAATAATCCGTAACGTGATATTCCCGGGAAAAGCTTCCGGAAATCATTTTCCTGGCTGCCTTAAAATCATCCATATCAGGAACTGTATTCTGACCTTCTGCATTGTAGATGGCAATGACAGCACCATTAACCATATCCATGAATATGACCTTATCAGCACCAATCCCTCCACGGTATGCTGCCAAGCTGGCGATTGTCCTGCTGTTCATAAGGGATTCATTATAGTCCAGAACGAGATACTGGGTATTATTTATATCAAGGCCATATATGATTTGCATGGTCAAAACCTCCTTAACTTTGATGATTTAATTATAACAGGCATAATTTACATAAAATATGAAAAATATGCTTTTTATATTGCAAAAAGTGCTATAATTAAATAAAATTTGATTACCTCCATCAGGAGAAACTCTTATAACGCCATTGTTCAAATTTTTCTTCTTTAGAAGAAAAATCTTCCAATTAGCGTTTCAACGAGCTGGGAGATATGCTCGCCAGCTGTTGTAGTTTGTTTTCCCCCACCTAAAGAGGAAGGGGACATCTTAAAGCTC
>NZ_JAILFV010000009.1 GCF_024697385.1 Anaerovibrio sp. | reverse complement strand
ACGCCATTGTTCAAATTTTTCTTCTTTAGAAGAAAAATCTTCCAATTAGCGTTTCAACGAGCTGGGAGATATGCTCGCCAGCTGTTGTAGTTTGTTTTCCCCCACCTAAAGAGGAAGGGGACATCTTAAAGCTCGTTATTTATCGAATCGAATGCTGTTAAGTATTCTCTCCGCAGCCTTGTCAAATTCTTCTTCACCGGCCTTATAGGCAATGGTTATGCACCATAGCTCATCTCCTCTGAAGAAAGTTACAAAACGCATATTTAACTTAATATCCTTACTGGTACGCTGCAAAACAGCAGATTTGGCAGGAAATCCTGCAACCTTGAAATCCTCCAGCTGTCCACCGGTAGCACTGAATTTCTTCTTAAAGCTGTCCATCATGCCCTTGGAAAAGCTCTCCAAATCAGGTTCAAATTCCTTCCCGTTATAGACCTTGTATTTTTCACGGTCATAATGAATGCTGTTGATGGTTATTTCAAAATCACTGTTATGATCAGCAACCGAATTTATGGTATTACCATTAGGAAAAGTCTGTGGCTCCATAGGATTACGAAAATCAAAGGGCATCCTGATAGTCATGGTGCCAGATACTCCCTTGACGCTGACATCCTGAAGCTGAATATCCTTAGAAGTGCAACCGGCTATACAAAAGCATAGCAACACCATCAGAAAACATGCTGATACACTGATCTTACCATGAAGCAGTCTAAATATCATAATATCTCTCCTATATAGTCTTCCTACTCCTTTATAATTCTCCAAAGTCCATATTATCCGGAAGCTTTTATCAGTCCAAATCGTACTGCAGCATGGAAACGACATTGATGCCATCTGCCTCCAGCTTTTTACGCCCTCCCAGCGAAGAAAGCTCTACGAAAAATACTGCTCCGGTAATATTTCCCCCTACCTTTTTAATTAGCTTTGCTGCAGCATCAGCTGTACCACCGGTTGCCAATAAATCGTCCACAATCATGATATTCTGACCAGGCTTAATGGCATCCTTGTGCATTTCAATCCTGTCAGTACCATATTCAAGTTCATAATCAACACTGACCACATCAGAGGGCAGCTTGCCTGGCTTACGGATTGGTACAAAGCCTATATTCATGGCGGCTGATAGAGCTGCTCCATAAATGAATCCCCTGGATTCAAGTCCTACAATAAGGTCGATATTCTTATCCTTTAAGGCGTCCTTCATAAAATCCAGAGTAATTCCAAATGCCTTGGCATTTTTCAGTGTAGTCGTTATATCTACAAACTGAATACCCTTCTTGGGAAAATCAGGAACAACTCTAACATGCTCCTTTACATAATTTATCTCCTGTGCAGATAAACTCATTTTACAAATCTCCTTATTGTCAGATTTATCCGGGTATCGGATATATATCTTCTTTCCCTGTCAGAAAATATACTATCTTAAGACCCAAAACAATTTACCATAATAAGTAATACAACAATTTTCTACATTTCTTAACTTAATCAGTATAGCATATTACCAAATAAATTAAAATGAGACTTCCTGCGACTTATTACCCTTAGGAATTAACCTTGGAATATCCTTTTCCGGAAGCATCAAGAATCCTCTTTACCCGTTTATAAAGATACTTTGCTACCTTTCTGGAGCCTTCCTTGGTTGGGTGTATGCCGTCGCCTACATAGTCATCATCATCCAATAATGGTTCATCCTCGTTAAGATGGATGTAAAATAAAGCCTTGTCCCCATTATTCTTTAATTTATTTACGACCTTCTCTGTCCATTGTCCTGCCATAGGACCAATCTTCACCGGAACAGGTTCGACACAGATGATGACAGCCTCAGGATTGTTCCTGCGAACTACCTGCAATAAATTTTCATATGCTGCGGAAAAATCTTTTTCAGCAGGCTGCTGACTTTCAATAAAATCATTAGTTCCAATGGATATTATAACTGCATCCGAAGGATTATCAGTAAAATTCCACATCACATGAGTGGCTTCTCCATTAAAGGAATAATATGTCCAAGGATAGCGATCAGCGGTGTGTACCTCGTATCCTGGCCACGATTCAGAATAATTATGGAAAACACCTTCGCCGGATTTACCCAAAACACTGTAATCTGCCTTTAGCATTCTGGCAAGCTGAGGTCCAAAAGCCATATCATTGTCCTCAGTATCATAATAGCTGTCAATGTGAATGGCTCCGTCATTAAATGCTCCGGCCAGTATTGAATCACCTACGAATTCCAGCTTTAGGCGTTTTGGTTCATCCATTTCCAGTAATTCACCTGATTTATCAAGCACAAATCCCTTAAATATGCTGAGACCGGCTTCACCTTCCGTCGACCGTACCAGCTTTATTATATGTTTACCTGCAGATAAATCATCTGCAAGCAGTATCTGCTCCTTATTGAATTTTATTCGTCCATACTCCTTATCATCAATGGTATAACGCCACCAGCAATTGTTATCGACCATCTTTGCCGCAATGCTGCTGCCCGTAAACTCTGCCTTGATATATACAGCTCCCTGACCACAGACAGCCTGCTGCATTTCCTTGTGCCATCTGCCATAAAATTTAATATTATCATTTAAAAATTCTGCTTCAGGAATTTTAATTCCCCCTATAAAAGGCAAATGCCATGGGAAATAAAACTCCAGCTCATTGAGATCCGGATATTCAGAAAGATTATTCCGGGCAAAACTGCGCAACTCTTTTGCAGTAAATTCCTGGGCAGTATGCTCATAATCAGCTAAATCAAAATAATATTTACTGCCTGGAAGTTTATTCATCAGTTCTGCCCTGATATTTGACTGATACCCCCAATCATCCAGATAACGCCTGATTAAGAGCCTGTTTTTATCATTTTGTTTTAAATCAATGGCTGCCAGCCCCTGCCCCAAGGCAAATCCGGTGCTGTTTGTAGGAGTGTTCCACCCGGAATATGAACATAACCTAAACAGCAGGCCATTTTCCTTTAACTGATGCATCAAGGCATTATCACTGCCATTGGCAAAGGCTATATCAGCAACAGAAACATTGTTGGAATTGGCAATATGATACTTAACTATTTCCAGAAATTCCCTGGTTCCTGTTCTGGCTGTCGTCGTATTAAACATTGGTTCAGGGTCATTTAAATCAGGCTGGCCATCTGTTGTCCTGCCATAAGGGTCGGTATTGACCAAGAGAATCAGATCGGCTGCAGAAGGGAATAATGTCTCCTTTGCTCCGGCTATCTTCAATTCGTCTGATACAGAATCATATATTTTTTCGTCAGAAAAGGCTGGCACAGTATCAGCACCTACACCGAAATTAAACTGAACATATACCTTGGGACTTTTACCGGTCATGGTGTTAATGGACCTGGCAAGGAGAAGCATGCTGAATTCATCTATGCCGGTAGCTATCATGAATTTATCCTTGGAAAGACCTTTGGCATACTCATTCAGTGACCTGGCTTCCATATGGGTAGCACATAAAGGTGCGTTATCATCCTTGCCGATCAGCAGGAAATCCAATTTATCCTTTTTGACAAAATCAATCAGTTTTTTGGTAACATTTAGATTGGTTTTGCGCCTGCCAAAATAATCACTCCATACTTCCCGTGGAATCTGATCCACAAGGAGCTCCAGCTCGTTTTTTTCCGGCGGAGTTAATTTCCCGGTATCGGCTTTATCACCCAAGGCTGAAGCACGGAATATTTTATCTCCATATTCCTGATAATATGCTGGTTCCTCAGCACCGGCTGCTGCGCCATTTTTAGGTGTCCGCATCAGTGAAGTAAAAGCAAACAGTTTGATATCTGAGTTCCGCTTCCGTAAATCAGAAATGCGCTCCACACGCTTTTTTAGCTCCCTGGCAGACATTGCATGATTACGGGAGGCAACCAGTCCTCCGTATATCAAAGTATCAGTTGAAACCACCGCTGCATCTGCAGATTTTATATTATCATCCACCCATTTCCACAGCTCATCAATTTTACCGGTATTTCTCAGTCCTCCCAATATTTCCTTTGGTGGCATAAGAACCTTGTACCCTGCTAATTCAGGTGCTTCTGCTGATTGTTCACAGGAGGTCGGCCTGTTGTCATGAGGAACGAACAATATAGTGCCCTTTGCCTCGGCTGTATTACCAGACACAAAAAACAAAAAAGCAAAGCATATAATAAATACAAATATTCCAGATTTTTCTATCATCAAGTTATACCTTCTTTTTATAAAATATAATTATTGAAAATAGGATACAAGTATCGCTAAATCAGTTACATATTATTATAACGCCATTATTCAAAATTTTCTTCATTTTAAGAAAAAATCTTCCCTGCAGAGTCTTACCTTGATAATTAATATACTTTACTTATTATGGCAAGCTATTCCGGTCCGACATATCAACCATGGTATCTCAGGCAGGTAAAGGATTTCTTTGTACTTTTTTAAAGACATCACATGATGTATAATTAATACATCATAAAATATGAGGAGGTAAATTATGAAAGCATTAGTATTATTTGCCCAGGGCTTTGAAGAGGTTGAAGCCATAACCCCTGTTGATTTTTTGCGTCGTGGCGGTTTAGAGGTTACTGCTGCTTCTATTCATGATTCCCTTGATGTCAGTGGTGCCCATAATATATCGGTGAAAACTGATGCACTACTTTCCAAAATCAATCCTGATGATTATGGAGTTGTAATACTGCCGGGAGGCTACGACGGAATGCTCAATCTTGGCAAAAGCCAAAATGTTGTAGCTCTTCTGAAAAAATTCGCTGCTGAAAATAAATGGATTGCAGCAATATGTGCTGCACCTTCCATACTCGGTGATAACGGCCTTGTCAAAGGTAAAAAATGTGCCTGTTACCCTGGATTTGAGGAACATTTGACGGGAGGGCTTACTTCCCAGGACCAGGTTGTAGTTGATGGGAATATTATTACTTCCAGAGGACCGGGAACAGCAATTCCTTTTGCCCTGAAAATTCTCGAGGTTGTTGTCAACAAGGAAACATCACAGGATGTAGGCGAGGATACGCTTTATCTTTGATATGATGCGATAAGCAATCTTCTTACATAGTTTTTCCGAAACCGGAATAAAAAACCACCCTTATGTACCAATCTTCATCCCATTGATTGAAGATTCAGCTTTTTGGCGTCAAGTACATTAGGGTGGATTTTTATTTTGATTTTTCCTTATCCATATACATTCTTGCGTCAGCCTTTTTAACAGCTTCCTGCAGTGCCCTGGAAGTCAGCTTTGTCATGCTGTAGCCCACAGAAACGGAAACAGAATAGGGCTTGTCATTTTTGTAATTAAAATTATAGAATTTATTTTTTATCTTATGCAGATATTCGTCCATTATATTCGTACTGGAAGTATTTACAAGAACAACGAATTCATCTCCACCATACCGTATAACTGTTCCGGAAGCACCTACTACCTTTTGGATCATTTCAGCAGACAGCTTTAAAACCTTATCTCCTATATTATGGCCATACCGGTCATTTATATCCTTGAAATTGTTTAAATCAATAAACATGAGACCATAAAGTGTCCTGTGTTTTGTGTAAATGCTCAATCTGTCAAAAAACTGACGATTATATACGCCTGTGAGCTTATCGCGGAAAATCATTTCATTTTGCAGGCTGAAAATTATTGCGGTAAGGGATATTGCTGAAGTAGGCCAAATAAGCCAAAGACCGTAATTAAACATCTGAATGATAAGCCCCAAAAGAATAGGTGCTATGAACAGGGTAATGGGGAAAAACTTCAGCCCTCCACCCTTATGAATTATATATTTATATACTACAAAGAAATATAAAATCATTACTATTGCAATGATAAACATCAAATTGGCAAAGGGTCCCCTGGTATACTGATTATATTCATTAATTGAAAATATGATCGGTACAAATAGATTTATAAACAGACAAGCAGTAGAAACAGTAAAGGCAAAAATCAATATGCGGATATGCAGTCTTGCGACATAGCCAATCAAATGATATATTATAAAAACTATCATACAGCAGCATAGGGTAATATCAATTATATAAAGTGCTGTATTTCCAATATACAGTATGCCTTTTACAAATTCTCCGGGCATACCGTCAAGGGAAAAAATGAGACAATCCAAAATACTGGCAAACAAAACAGAAATTATCAGAATGGACAAAAATCTATTTTCGCCCCGTTTATCCTTAAAACGCCATAAATTATTACAGATTATGACAAGAATCAACAATACAACAAAAAAGGTTGATGTATATGCTTCAGAAATACCAATATAATCAGTCAATCTAATCATCCTTACATCAAATAACCTTATATACTTAAGGTATAAAATTGATAACAGGCGTTGAGACATTGCCCTGGGGCTTAAACGCACAATCATGCCCGAGCTTAATAATCAACGCCTAATACATACCTATTATAACAAAAAAATATATTATAACAAGGAATATGCTAAAACATTTTAATGAAAAAAAGATGATTATAACGAGCTTTAAGATGTCCCCTTCCTCTTTAGGTGGGGGAAAACAAACTACAACAGCTGGCGAGCATATCTCCCAGCTCGTTGAAACGCTAATTGGAAGATTTTTCTTCTAAAGAAGAAAAATTTGAACAATGGCG
>NZ_JAILFV010000008.1 GCF_024697385.1 Anaerovibrio sp. | reverse complement strand
ACGCCATTGTTCAAATTTTTCTTCTTTAGAAGAAAAATCTTCCAATTAGCGTTTCAACGAGCTGGGAGATATGCTCGCCAGCTGTTGTAGTTTGTTTTCCCCCACCTAAAGAGGAAGGGGACATCTTAAAGCTCGTTATTTCTACCTCCAGTAACCTATACAGAAATGAAGCTCCTTCAGCCTCACTATTACACAGAAAAGGGACGGCATTAGCCAGTCCCTTTTCATAAAATATAAACATAAACATTATTGTACTGCAACATCAATTTCCACCTGATGGCCATCAACATCCATCAGAATAGTCAAATACTGCTCGTTGCTGATTTTAATCTGGCAGTCTGCACCCACAGTCAGACTGGGAGTTGAAATATCCACTTCCAGTCCCAAAGCAGTTAAATTAGTTGCTGCATTGGCAGTCAACATATTGGACATTTCTGAAATAGCACTCTGGGCCATCTCATCAAAAGCCGCTACCGGCATTCCCATCATCATGGTCGACGCAATAAACTTTGCAGTTTCTTCAGTCATATTATAAACCACGCTGCCTCTTATTTCCTTGGTAAAGCCAACTATAACTGCAACGCCAAGGCTTTTAGCGTTCTGTTCCTTGACACTCATTCCAGTACGCTTAGGTTCAGAAAAACCCATCTGAGGAAGTACAGTGGTAAATGCGTCTATAAAAGGATTAACTAATTTTACATCCATAAATTATACTCCCCTCGCAAAACCAATGTTCATAAACACATCACCATACAGAGTTTTAGCCTTGATATTAAATGCAATCAAATCCGGATTTGACAAGACTATATCAGAGCCAACAATGGTCCCTGGAGGAGTAACTCTCATTTCCCTATCCTTAAACACATCATTAACACTGGAAACCCCACGACCAGCAATAATATTCCCGGCCTCTTCGATAGCCGCCTCCGCCTCATCAGAAGACAGCTCTTCATCAGCATCCATTCCAAGCATAGCCCTGGACAACCCAAACATAGTATCCGCATCCATATACAATGCCACGCGGCCCTTAGGTTCACCGACTATACCCACTACAACAGCTACACCATCTACCTTTAAAACCGAAGAATCTTCCTGCGCAATCTCAATTTCGCTCTGTACCCCAAATACCTGCATAAGTGTCTGCTGCAAGACCTTTGCAAAGGTCGTCACATAAGACTCCCTATAGGTAGCAACAGTTCCCACATTATCCTTGCACATAATCATCAGGGTATCTATAAGTTCATTAGTGCTGACAGGTTTCTGCAGGAACGCACTAATACCGACCATGCGCCCGCGCATAATCAGCTTCGCATCCTTCATCGCACTAATCATAACAATCTTTGCCTTAGGATCAATGGCATGAATACGGGATGTACACTCTATACCATCCTCATCAGGCAAATTCATATCCATAGTAACAACATCCGGCTTCGTTTTAGCATAAAGAGCAACGGCCTGTGAACAATTTTCTGCCATTGCACATATTTCAAAATTAGTCTTGGCAAGCATGGAACTGACCATCATACGGCTTATTCGAGAATCATCTACTACCATAACCTTGACTTTTTCCACAAACAATCACCTGCACTTTTCGTGTAATCTCATAATGCCATTGTCGAAACTTCTGCAATGAGTAAACAAAACATTCCTTGTACTGCCTGTACTTTTATACCACCATTGTTCAAATGCTTCTTCCATAAGGAAACATAAGTCAACTGGCCTTTACCGCAAAGAACACACGCCGTGGCCCATAATACGGAAGATTATGGAATATTCGCTATAAACACCCAAAACCTTTCATTGGTTAAAAAAAATACATACTTTTCTTAAGTATACCTAAATTGTTATCCCAATTCAAGGAAAAAAGTCCCTTGCTTTATTTCAAAAAACCATTTTTCTACTGACCATAACCTAAAAATAATATATAGCATTCACCTTTATCCCCTTCCAAAAGCAATTTGCCAAAATTGTAACATATTATGTATAATGAGAAATGTATTTTTATTATAGGAGGAATAACAATTGGATAATATTTTAATAATTGTAGCCTTCGTTCTGTATCTTGGTCTCATGATGTTTATCGGACTATACTATTATAAGCGGACCAGCAATATGGACGATTACATTATTGGCAACAGAAAATTGGGGGCATGGGTTACCTCACTCAGTGCAGAAGCATCTGACATGAGCGGTTGGATGCTAATGGGACTGCCGGGAGCAGCATATCTTGCAGGATTAAATGCCGGGTGGATTGCCGTCGGCCTTGCTCTTGGCACCTATGCCAATTGGAAATTCATTGCTGCCAGATTGCGCAAGTACACTGAAATTGCCAACAATTCACTTACGCTGCCTGATTTTTTCCAGCATCGTTATCATGATACGGGCAATGTCCTTCGCATAGCCCCGGCCATTTTTATAATCATTTTCTTTGTAATATATACTGCCTCAGGTTTTGTAAGCGGCGGAAAGCTGTTCAGTACACTGTTTGGCCTGGATTACACCACTGCTGTAATGATTGGTGCCTTTGTAGTAGTTTTTTATACGCTTACCGGAGGATTCATGGCCGTATGCTGGACTGATTTCATCCAGGGTGTAATGATGTTCTTTGCCATTATAATCGTACCGGCAGCTGCCGTCTATTCACTGGGGGGAATATCAAATACTGCCACTGCAGTAAATATTATAAACCCTACCTTTTTTAATCCATTTCTTGGTCCTGACGGCTCCACAGTGTCATTTATTGAATTCATATCCCTCATAGGATGGGGATTGGGCTACTTTGGACAACCTCATATCCTGGTGCGCTTCATGGCAATAAAATCTTCCAATGAACTGCACCGTGCCATGCATATCGCCATGGTATGGGTAATCATATCATTGGCAGCAGCTGTAGGCGTAGGCATTGTGGGCAGTGTTTTCCTCACCGAGAAGCTTACAGGGCCACAGGTCGAAACAGTTTTTCTGGTAATGACTGAGCAGTTGTTTACCCCCTTCGTTGGTGGCATCATCCTCTCAGCTGTACTGGCAGCAATAATGAGTACTGCCTCCTCTCAGCTTCTGGTAGCCGCATCAGCTTTTTCCCAGGATTTTTATCGTTCCGTTATCCGTAAATCCGCAGGTCAGAATGAACTGATCTGGGTAAGCCGTACCGCTGTACTCATCATATCTGCCATGGCCATCAGCATTGCCATGAATCCTACCAGCTTCATTCTGGATATGGTTTCCTATGCCTGGGCAGGCTTTGGTGCAGCCTTTGGTCCGGCACTTATCATGTCCCTTTTCTGGCGTCGGGCAACCCGTAATGGCATACTGGCAGGAATAACCGTAGGTGGACTCACCGTTCTCATTTGGAAACAGTTTGCATTTTTCGGTTTGTATGAAATCATTCCTGGATTTGCATTCTCCTTATTGGCTATCTACCTCGTCAGCATCATGGATAAAACTCCACCGGAGGAAGTTACAAATATGTTTGATTCCGTAAAAGGCGCTGATATTTAACTACTACAGGGACTTGTTTGAAAGCTGGTTTTAAAAAAATTTTTAAAAAATTTCTAAAATGCTATTGAAAATCATTTTCAATTATGTTATATTATATTCAAGCTTCAAAGCAAGCGTAACTCTCCTAAATATAATACACACACTAAAAAAGGATTCGTTGCTCATGCGAATCCTTTTTTAGTGCAAAAATATAACTGCTAATATAAAATACAGCCAGTCTATCTGCTATCTTATTATTTTCTGCAAAAAAAGAGGAGCAGCGCTCCCCTTAATCATTTTCATCCTCCAAATCCTTGGGCTTACCGCGACCAACAAGATACAGAGGCCTGTTTTTGACCTCCTCAAATATTCGGCCAATATATTCACCAATGATACCCAATACAGTCAACTGAACACCACCAAAAAACAGTACACAGGCAGTGATAGTAGCCCAGCCTGCCACAGCATCATTGAACACGAACTTTGATACCAGCACATGCAAAAACAGCACCACACTGAGCAGTCCACAGATCATGCCTATATAAAGACTTATCCGCAACGGAAGAATGGAAAACGCCATCACACCATCCACAGCCAGATGCAACATTTTGCGTGGAGAAAACTTTGATACCCCGGCAAACCTCTTGGGTGCAATAAATTCAATCTGAGTCTGCTTAAAACCCATGGCCCCAATCATTCCACGAATAAATCTGGCATGCTCACGGTACCGACGAAAAGCCTTTACCACCACCTTATCCATAAGCCTGAAATCAGATCCGCCTTCCTGAATATGCACCGTAGAAAGCATATTCAATACCCTATAATAATACTTGGAGGTCAGTTTCTTGAAGAATGACACTCCCTCTGTAGTTTTACGGATAGTCTGAACCACCTCATACCCCTGCTCCCATTTTTCCAGGAGCGTCGGAATAAGCTCAGGGGGATGCTGCATATCACCATCCATTGTAATGACTGCATCACCTTCAGCATGGTCTAGCCCGCAGGTAAGGGCCAGCTGATGCCCGGAATTCTTGGCCAAAAAAATCGATTGTACCCTGGAATCGCGTTTTTCCAGTTCCCGCAGGATTTCACGACTGCGGTCTTTCGAACCATCATCTACAAAATCCAGCTCGAATTCATAATCAAGTTTTTCAAAAACATCAACAATTGCCTGATAAAAATGTTCTATATTGTCTTCTTCATTGTATACAGGAACAACAACTGATATAATTTTCATGGTTATCTCTTTTCTATATTAGTAATTACAAAATACTATACTATTATAACAGTTTTGACACAAATTCCAATACCCGTTTAAAAGAGGTTTTACAATGAACTTAATGGAAAAAACAAAACATCACTTTTGGACAAAGGAATTCCTCCTTTTTTTGGTAATCGGTTGTATAAATACCTTTAACTGTACCTTTCTGGCCTGGCTCTGTTCCTTTATTATAACGGACGCCAATCTTACCTTTAATATCGGCTATGTACTGGCCAACATTTGCGCCTGTTGGATGAACAGCAGATTTGTATTTCATGACACACTTTCTGTCAGCAGGTTTATCAAATTCTTTATTTCATATATCCCAAACTACATCATTCAAAATATTATAGTGATAATATTCTATAATTGGTTGGACTATCCACCGGTTGTCAGCTACCTTATTGCAGCTGTACTGGGAATTCCAATAACCTTTCTCATGGTCAAGATATTTGCCTTCGGCAGAAAATAAAATATTACAGGATATATCACACCCTAAAACAAGGAGGATTGACACTTAGTCAGTCCCCCTTGTTTTTCATTATCTTATCCTATTGCGCCGGGCCCTGGGTGCACCCAAAATTTCTGCCCAGATTACTGCCTGTACCATGCCATTCATAGGTTGTACCTGCTTACCGGAATCATTACTATAAGCAGAATCAGTTACCTGCCCGCCATGATGTCTTTCAGGGACTCCATGCCGGGAAAGATATTCCTGATACGGATTGGTCTTCCTTTCAGGCCCGCCGTAATATGCTACAGATTGTTCTGACGCTTCCTCACTGCCATCAATATCAGTTGGGTTGTACTCCTTGCTCCCCTTGACATCAGGTGGGATCCAATCCGGTGGAATTGGTTTTGCAGTAGGCTTTTTCTTATCCAATACATTCCCCACTATAACCAAAAAAGCAAACAGAATAATTGGAAGGATTATATCCATGTCCCATCACCTACTTTATGGTCGGGGGTGTCAGCTGACTGTCAGAGGCACTGCGACTGATACTGTCACGCATATCAGTATCGGCCTTTACATTGTTTAGATTATAATAATCCATTACACCCAGACGCCCATTTTTCAGAGCTTCAGCCATAGCATGAGGTACCTCGGCCTGGGCCTCAACCACCTTGGCCTCCATTTCCTGGGTATAGGCCTTCATTTCCTGTTCCTTGGCAACAGCCATAGCACGGCGTTCCTCAGCCTTGGCCTGAGCAATGCGCTTATCTGCCTCAGCCTGATCAGTCATAAGCTCAGCACCAATATTACGGCCTACATCAACATCAGCAATATCAATTGATAATATTTCAAATGCTGTTCCGGCATCCAGCCCTTTACCTAAAACGGTTTTGGAAATATCGTCCGGATTGGCCAATACATCAGTATGACTAACAGAAGAACCCACCGTAGTAACAATACCTTCACCAACCCTGGCTATGATGGTAGGTTCACCGGCACCACCCACCAATCGGTCTATGTTAGCACGAACAGTTACCCGAGCCTTTATTTTCAACTCTATACCATTTTTTGCCACTGCTGAAACCACCGGCGTCTCAATAACCTTTGGATTAACACTCATCTGAACAGCTTCCAAAACATCCCGGCCTGCAAGGTCAATGGCTGCTGAACGCTCAAAGGGCAATGGAATCTGCGCCCTGTGAGCAGCAATAAGGGCATCTACTACCTTATCCACATTACCCCCTGCCAGGAAATGTGCCTCAAGCTGATTTACCTCCACGCTTAAGCCAGCTTTATTGGCCTTAATAAGTGGATACACAATCCTTGACGGTATTACCTGACGCAGTCTCATTCCCACCAGGGTAAAAATCCCTACAGATACATTGGCAGCCTTGGCTGCAATCCATAACCTGAGCGGCACAAAATGCAAAAAAACAATCAATGCTATGATGAGCAGGAAAAACCATACTCCGCTCATTGTAAAAATCAGATCCAACAATCCTTCTTCGTTTCCCATGAAACCATCCTTTCAAAACTATATTGACCTATTACTATACCAGGCCTGTCTCCCCATGACAGGGACACAGTCAATTCCCCGTAAAAAACCATAGGCTGAAATCCATAGTATATATCACCGGACAACAACGCGATTGCCATTCACCGAGACCACCTTTACCTGTTGTCCCTTTGGTATATAATCTCCCTCAGATACTACATCTACCGGCTCCCCATTTATTATGACAGTACCGGCCGGACGCAATTCCCTGGATACGACTCCGGTACACCCCACCAGCTCCTTTTGCTCAACCGCGCTGACATATCCCTGCTCTGTATTCGTCTGGTCACGCAATACCATGCTATGCCAGAAATTCTTTAAAAACTGCCAGGCCACAGTCTCACCCCCAAAACCACATATCCTTATTCACACAAAATACCGGCTTCCTTAAGCTGGACCTTTATCCTGTCAAGATTGCCCTGATCAGAGACCTCAATAGTATGGAGATGTACTCCCTCTGTGATGAGTGATAAGGGTTTCCCCGCACATTCACGCATCTTCTGTTCAAAAACAGCAACATCATGTCTGGTAGACAGCATCAGAACTGCCCGTATCTCACCATATAACGGATGCTCAACTATAACATCCTTGATAAAGCCACCATTATCAACTATAATCTCCAATTCCCTGCGCATAAGCTGATCATCATGCCTGCACGCTATGATGGCGACGATTCCGGTATTTTCATCCTTTGGGACCACATAACCTCTGGGTGTAGCATATATGGTAACACCACCAGCCCTGACAACACTGATATCTCCAACAATAATCTGTCTGCTGACATTAAATTTCTTTGCAAGAAAAGCCCCTGTCAAAGGTCCCTTGGACTTTTGCAGGCACTCCAGCAGCTTGTCCCTTCTTTCCTGTGTATCCATATACAACCCCCCTTTTTATTTTATTAAAGGTATATAAAAAAAGCAATATTGAAATATATGCCAGGAAAAATTTTACCCTTTGCCGAAAGTAGTCGTAAAAACTGAAAAAAAGCATAAAAAAAGACTGCTGCTGCAGTCTCAAATATCATATGGTGGGCGCTAACGGGATCGAACCGCTGACATTCTGCTTGTAAGGCAGACGCTCTCCCCGCTGAGCTAAGCGCCCTTTATAACGCTATCATTCAATTCCCCTTTATAAGGAAACCTCACAATGAGCGTTTCAACGAGGCATAACCTCGTCATATTTAAAAATGGTGACGCGTACGGGATTCGAACCCGTGAAGCCGCCGTGAAAGGGCGGTGTCTTAACCACTTGACCAACGCGCTATTGGCTCCTCGAGCAGGACTCGAACCTGCGACATACGGATTAACAGTCCGTCGTTCTACCGACTGAACTATCGAGGAATACTCTGTCACTTTTCGCCGACAAATAGTATTTTACTTCATTACAATATATAATGCAAGCAA
>NZ_JAILFV010000007.1 GCF_024697385.1 Anaerovibrio sp. | reverse complement strand
GCTCCATGCAAAAAAAATGATTATATTACCTATGGGGTATTTAACCATTATTACAAGATTACTGATGAAATGCTGCTTGCTTGGAGGAAAATTATGCAGCAGGTAACCACTTCACGGTTGCTGCTAAAATCCCAGCTTTTGGTCAGTCCTTCTGCTCAGGAGTTTGTATGGGAAAGACTGAAAAAAGCTGGGTTGGATATAGGTCGAATTGAGTTGGAGCCGGCTACTAATACATATATGAACCGTTATTTGGATGTGGATATTGCCCTTGATACATATCCTTATCCAGGGGGTGGAACTACCTGTGATGCCCTATATATGGGGGTACCGGTAATCAGTATGTATGGTTCCAGGCGAGGTTCCCGTTTTGGGCTGAGCATATTGAATAATACGGGATTGGGAGAATTGGCTGTAGCCAATTTTGATGATTATATAGAACGGGCAGTTGGATTGGCCGGTGACTATGAGCTTTTGGATACGCTGCATAAAAATTTGCGCAGAATGATGCAGTCTGCACCTATAATGGACAGCAAAAAATATATCAATGAGCTGGAATCGGCGTATGAGTCCATTTTAGCAGGAATTTACCGATTTTAGTGGAATACTATATATTTAGAAATAAAAATGGAGGGTAGTTTTATGGGGAGCTTTAAGAATAAAATCAACAACAATAAAAAGAAGAAAAAGAATAGTGCATTGGCCAGTGAATTGATCCTTTTAAAAAAGAAAATGAAAAAGCAATATGAGGATGGGGAATATGTAGAGGCCATGGATACCATGGCAGAAATTGCCCAACATAAAAAAATGGATCCTGAAATAATGTTTATGGGTGCCAATTGCTATTTCAACACAGGTGATTATGAACGGGCGGCAAAATGGACAAACCATACACTGGAATATGATCCACGGAACATAGGGGCAAGATTGCTTCTGAGCCGTTTGTGTTTTGTACAGGATAAGATGGATGATGGTTTTAAATTGTTGAATTTTGTGTTGGAGCATTTTGTTGAAGCATTGTCTGAAAAGGATCAGGTGCTTTTGATGGATATGCTTGAATACTGCCATGATAATATGCCGGATATGATGGAACAATATCCTGCCCTAGTGGATTATTTCAATGCGCATTATGTGGCTCCGGAAATACCTGGTGTACAGGCTTCAATTCAGGATATGCTGGAAGCCTCCCTGCCACCTAAATCCGTAGAAAATAATATTGAGGATGAAGGTAAAACAAAAGCCCAGGCAGCGGTGGACAGGCTGAAGTCACTGCTTAATAAGAGCAGGGGGAATAAGACAGATGGTATGCAGGCTAATAGCGATGTAACCCCTGCGGGAAATCATTTTAACCGAAATTCTGATGAATCGCCGGAGACAATCAGGCGCAAGGTAATGGAAAGCACTATTTCCCTTAGGGATAAGATTCAAAGTCTCAACAATTTTGCTGGTGGGATGTATATAAATGATGATTATGATGGAGCCTTTTATCTGTTGAAGCAGGCTTTGGAGCTGGATGCAAAAGATCCGTTTGTGCTCAAAAATATGGCTTATGTATTAGTGGCCATGAAGGACAAGGACAAGGCCATGGAATACGCAGCGGCCATGCCAATGGCTGATTTTGGCCTGCTTAAAGCAATTAAGGGGCATTGCCATGGATGATGGAAAGAAAATATTAATTTACACAACTGAATTGGGCCATCCTTCAATGAAGCGGATTACCAATGATATTGTTCAGGGATTTGCCCAGTTGGGATTGGAGCTTGTGTTGGCAGATATTAATGATGCTTCCGTAATGTTGGGGGCCAGACATCTGCTGTTAAATGATCAGATTTCCTTTAGCGTAGGTGTAAATAATACCGGTAAGTATATGGTGGATAATGATGGGCATTGCCTGTATGAATATCTTGATGTTCCATTTGTATCCATTATGTTGGATGCACCTTATAATGTAGCCACGGATGATATCGGGTTTCCTTGCAGGAACCATTATGTGTGTGTGCTGGACAAAACCCATCAGGAGGCTTTAAAGATATGTTATCCCCGGACGCATTTTGCCGGCAGTATGCTGTTGCCATTAGGGGGGAGCTCCAGTGCTAATGAAGACGAGATATTCAGCAGTGATCGTCTGTTGGATGTGGTTTATAGTGCTACAATTTATCATGGCGGTGATTTTAAACCTGCCTGGGCTGAGGATGATACCAATCCTTTTGTAGTAAAAATACTAAAGGATGTTGTGGATTATATGTTGATGTATCCAGTAAGTATGCTGGATGCTTTTGATGTAGTATTAGAAGATCGTGGCTTATGTGGTAAGGACTATATCAACAAATTTACTCCGTATATGTTCAGCTTGTTTTTTTATGTAAAGCATCGGCGACGCTATAATGCTTTGGAAGCCCTCAGCAGGGAAGGTATAACTGTTGATGTTTATGGTTCTGGTTGGGAATTGGTGCCGTTTGCAGATAAATTAAGACTTCATGGGGAGACTCCTTATGAGGAAGTTCTGGAGGCTATTTCAAAAGCCAAGGTGGTGTTTCAGGACCAGGCTGAATTCAACAATGGTGGCCATGATCGGGTGTTTACGGCTATGCTTCATGGTGCTGCAGTAGTGAGTGAATACAGTACTTATCTGGAACAAAAATTTGAGGCAGACAAGGATATATATCTTTTTGACTGGAAAAATATCTCAAGCAGGTTACAGATCGTCAAGGATTTGATAAGTGATGAATCGATGCGTTTGTCCACGGCCATCAGTGCCTATGGTAAAGCCAGTGCTCATCATCGTTGGGTAAACCGTGCTGCCGGGATAATGGAAATGATGTCTGTTTTGCGGGGTAATTAATTTTGAAGAAGATAATAGCTTTTATAGTGGCAGAGGGAAATCATCCGGCATTGCATCGCAATTCCATGGAAATAGGTAGGAGCTTTCAAAATCTGGGATGTGATGTGGAGCTGATATATCTAAATGACCCGTCGGCCATGCAGCGGGCATATGATCTGATGCAGGCCGGAAAAGTATGGTTTTCAATTGGGATTAATGATACCGGTGCATTTTTGCAGACGGCCCCGGAGCATTATGTCTTGGGAGATATTTCTGTTCCCTATGTGTCTGTATTACTGGATGCACCGTATAATGCTGCCAATGGTGATTTGGGGTTCCCATGTTTGAAACATTATTTGTGGGTGCTGGATAAAAGCCATATCGGTGCCATAAAATACAGATTTCCCAATAAGCAGTTTGCAGGTGAAATATTTCAGCCTCTTGGGGGGGATGCCTTCCTGGATAGTGATGAATTATTCAGCGTTGAACGGGATATGGATGTAGTATTCAGTGCCAGCATGTTTGAGGATGGCAGAGTTAAGGAATACTGGAAGGAACAGACGGCAAATCCGTTTATAATCCGTATTTTGGATGATGTGGTGGATTATATGCTGCAAAAACCTGTGAGTCTTATTCCTGCAGTCAGGTATGTTCTGGAAGACAGGGGCCTTATTGGGCAGGAATATGTAAATGCCTTGGCTCCATACTTTCATGGAGTATTTTTCTATGTAAAGATGAAGCGTCGGTATCGTACATTGGAAATATTGTCCCGCAAGGGATTGACCATAGATGTGTTCGGGCCTGGTTGGGAAAATGTACCTTTTGCCGGGAAGTTAAGGCTGCATGGCAAAACCTCATATGATGAAGTTTTGGCGGCCTTTGCCAGAGCAAAGGTGGTAGTTCAGGATCAGGCTGAGTTTAATAATGGTGGGCATGACAGGGTTTTTACGGCTATGCTAAATGGTGCCGCCGTTGTCAGTGAATACAGCAGTTATCTGGATGCACAGTTTGATGATGCCCGCGAGCTCTGTATGTTTGATTGGAGTAGTGCAGATCAACAGCTGGATATAGTTGAGGAGCTTATAGGTAATGAACCAAAAAGATTGGCCATGGCTGTTGCAGCATACGGCAAAGCCAAGGCCAATCACAAGTGGGAAAATCGGGCAGTTAATATACTGGAAATGTTGTCCGTCAATGAATGACTATTTTAATATACAATTGGAGTCATGGGATAGCTCTGCTACTGGCAGTTCCTTTATGCGCAGTCGCTGCTTCATAAGCCATGGCATCAGCAGTGCCTCCCCCATAAAGCCAATGATACGGCTGTGAGGAGGCTTTGGCAGCTGTGTAAAATCAATGCGGTTGGCAGCTTCCAGAATTATTGGGAACAACCAGCTGCAATAGGCATCAAAGACATGACGACGGGTGATGAACATATTGAAGGCATGACCGGAGTTGTGCCTTGACAGTGCAAATAAGAAGGCATCTTCGTAGTCCGGAGCAATATTTTTTATTACTTCAAGAAAGATTGCCTTGGCTGTTTCATAGAAATCATATCCCAGAAATTTACGGAAGCAATCTTCGGTGTTCCCATAAGGAATACTTCGACGCAGTATGATGTCACAGCTTTGTAATAGTTTTTCTGTTGAGGCTTCATCAAGATAGTTAGTACTGTCAGCGATGTAATTATCCGCCGGTTCATTTACAAAGAAACGATGATAATGGGCTGTACCGATTATATCCGAATTGGTATTTTTCCACATCCAGTAAATAGCAGTAAGCTCATTAATGTATGGGTTGAGAAAGGAAATATTTTCTCCGGTATCATCGCCAGGCAATCCAAAGCCGGCTGAACCGTTTTTCCCGGCATGGATGGGATGATATATATTTGGAAGCTCTGGGAGCTTATATGGTTTGTGGCAAATAACATATAACTCAATATTGTTTGCTATTTTTTCAAGAATAAGCCAACTGGTATTTTGGGCATCGAACCAGGTTGCCTTTAAATTTAGTCCTTTGTAATCAAGGCTTTGGAGTTTTTCCTGGACAGAAGAATTCCTTTCAACCTGGAAGATGGCATATTTCCATGAGCCATAGGTGTTATTGATTATCTGGATATATTCATCGTACAAGCGAACTTTCATTATCAACAATAAATCAAAATACTGTAACATGACATCCTGAACATCATGGTATGTGCGATTATAGATATTGTCCCATAGAGGCCAATATTCCCTGCCGGTGATGCCAACCAAGTCCAGTTCTTTGGGGATTGACAGTCCATAATCATTTACTTCAGCATAGTTTTTTCGGTTTCGGGTGGTGCTAACGCCATCGGCAAAATACAGATCCATATCTAGGATACGGTGTATATTATGCTCATTGATAAATTTCAGCAGGCTCTGCTCATCATCTACATTGTATTCCACTTTATTGCGCAAATGATGAATATAGGTGTCGTAGGATATGATTTTGAATTGGGGAATTCTGGCTTTGGCACAGGTAATATATATATTGTTAAAGTTGTTGGAGTCACTAATTATCACGAAATCAAAATTTAAATCAGTGATTTTTTTTACATTTATAATTGGTACATTTTGATTGTTTAAATTAATCGATTTTGTTTTTATGTGGTTTTCATTTAATACACTGATGGCTATGACAGAGTCACCTGTAAAATCCATATTATGTATATCTTTCAAACCAAATATAATAATTTTTCTGTTCATAGCAGTACTCCTGATAAGTATAAATATTGATTTTATCTTACTAAAGGTTTTCACAAAAAACAAGAAGTCATTATGAAAGGATTGTTTTATATGATATTTGAATTTTCTGTGCCACATGGTCCCGGCACCAGAACCAGAAAAGCAACAATAGATGATAAAACGGCATGGCTGGTTGCAACAGTTGGTGAAGGCTCTTATGTGGGTGGGGCATGTTTGGAAATGGGCTCTACCCGCTGTCATATTTTAATTGGCAGATATTGTTCCATTGCCCATCGAGTGACATTTGAAGTGGGATTAAATCATGATTATCACTATGCAACGACCTATCCTTTTGATGATTTTGAAATCGGTGACCCGGTAAATGCTAACCATTTTGATGATGCAAACAAAAATCAGGTCGTTATTGGCAATGATGTATGGATCGGTTGTGATGTAATAATACTGGGTGGCGTACATATTGGCAATGGTGCAGTGATTGGAGCGGGAACAGTAGTTGCAAAGGACATTCCTCCGTATTCCGTTGTGGTAGGCAATCCTGCCCGGGTGATAAAGTACCGCTTTGAGCAAGATGTTATTCAGCGGTTACAGAATATAAAATGGTGGTATTGGCCGGTTGAGGAGATTAAGACCAAGTATCAGCTCATGAAGAATGTGGAGGAATTTTTACTATCCAGTGATAATTTTAGTAACCATGAAGCTCCTGATAATGCTGTAGAAACTTTAAAGCAGCTTAAGGAAGATGGTTATTATATTTATTATATGGCAGTAGATTTTCAGTTTCCTGATCAAATATGGGATAGTGTTTTAAATGAATTTTTGGATAATTTTACGGTGAATGATAGTGTATTACTGGTTATTGAATTGGTAGGCCGTACAGATGACATTATGTTGGGGAAAATGTCTAAAATGGTAGAATCCCGGGGAGAGGATGCTCCTATAGTAATAACTCATGAAAATATCAACTTTGTAAATGTAGACTTACTACATTTGGTAGATACTTATATTACTACTAAAGACAGCTATTCGTCAGTTATAGTAGATTTCTTGTCCGAATCCAATACAGATATAATATATGGGTTGGATCATGGCGGACATATTTTTAAAAATTATATTGCAATGCAAAAAAATAATATTAAATGAATGGTGTTTGGTAATTATAACGAGCTTTAAGATGTCCCCCTTCCTCTTTAGGTGGGGGAAAACAAACTACAACAGCTGGCGAGCATATCTCCCAGCTCGTTGAAACGCTAATTGGAAGATTTTTCTTCTAAAGAAGAAAAATTTGAACAATGGCGT